>DATIXS010000120.1:0-8591 GCA_035518335.1 Candidatus Acidiferrum sp. | reverse complement strand
TTTTGGGACAAAGCATCGGTTCCAACCCGCATTTCTGGTACAGTCCCTATTATGTAAATACAACTATTCATCAAATGTATACCGATCTTGTTTCACTCGATAAAGCTGACACTTCATACTACACACAGCAGTACGCCACTTTGAATTCATCAATTGCTGTATATAACCAGAGAATTGACGAAATCAAGGCTAAATTCAATAGTACAGAGGTAGCCGCTACTGAGGATATTTTCGTGTACCTGGCAAACGCCACAGATCTCAATCTTGTATCTCCTCCTGCCTTTATGGAAGCAGTTGCCGAAGGAAACGACCCTCCCGCACAAAGTGTAGTACAATTTCAGCAACAACTTCAATCAGGGAATGTAAGTGTATTAGTTTACAATCAACAAACGGTAACGCCTCTCACCCAGAATATGAAAGCACTAGCTGCTCAAAATAATATTCCAATTGTTGGAGTAACAGAAACAATACAGCCTCCAGATGTTTCATTCCAAGACTGGATGAATGCAGAATTGATCTCGCTTCAAAATGCACTAAATTCAAAGTCACTGGGGCAATAAAGGCGAAACCATTTGGCAACTAAACAAATGGAAAAAGAGACAACAGAGCGCAATTCCACTACTATGATTACAGCGGACAATGTGGTTGCTGGATATCGGGACAAAATTGTTTGGCGGGACGCAAACTTTGCTATCAATCGTGGAGAATTTGTAGCCGTAATTGGCCCAAACGGCGCTGGCAAGACCACATTATTTCGACTGCTCCTAGGGTTGCAACATCCTCTCAGTGGCACAATAAAGATATTTAATAGCAAACCGAAGCGTGGCAGCTCACATATCGGCTACGTTCCTCAACGGCATATCATTGACGAAGACATGAACGTAGAATGTCTAGAACTGGTTAGACTTGCAGTTTCAGGCAAAAGATGGGGATTTAGCTTTTCGGATAGTGACCGAAAAATCGCAATCAACACCCTCCAATCTGTTGGGGCCTCAGAGTTTGCTCATAGATCACTCAGCGCCCTTTCAGGCGGCGAATTACAACGCATATTTTTAGCTGAAGCTTTGGTAAGTGACCCTGATATATTGCTTCTCGATGAGCCTTTATCCAATCTTGACATCAGGCGCGGCAGAGAATTAGTCGAGCTGGTAAACAGCGTTGTCAGAGCTCGAAATGTTACAGCTTTCTTGGTGGCGCATGACATTAATCCTCTTTTGCCATATCTTGACAACGTTATCTACATAGCAAACGGTAAAGTGGCAACAGGATCTCCAAAAGATGTCCTAACTTCTCAATCGCTTAGCTCTTTGTATGGAATTCATATTGAAGTAGTTCGTGACTCAAAAGGTAATCTTGCAATAATTGGTTCAGGAACAGAAAAAGAAACCGACTTCATTGACGGCAATATTTGCGTTGGTTGCGTTCCCAAGAAAGATCGATAGGTGTTAGCATGAGCTTTAGCATTAATATTTTTTCTGATTTGTTCCAGATATTTTCCTATTCTTTTATGCAACACGCTTTTGAGGCTGGAACAGTTGTTGCCATAATAGCAGGTATAGTTGGCTACTTTGTTGTATTGCGTCGTTCATCTTTTGCTGCACATGCTCTTTCGCATATTGGCTTTGCGGGAGCCGCTGGTGCGGTGTTGTTTGGAGTTAGTCCTGTTTTTGGTCTTTTGCTATTTACATCTGCAGGAGGCACCGGCATTGCTATATTGGGCCCTAAAGCAGCCAATCGAGATGTCCAAATAGGCACCATTTTAGCATTTATGTTAGGCTTAGGAGTTTTGTTCATCAGTCTCTATACAGGTTATGCGACGGAAGCCTATTCAATTTTGTTTGGAGAAATACTCGGCATTAGTGCAAGCGACGTGCTCTTAACACTGCTTGTTAGCTTAGTCATCTTAGTTGCAATAGCAGTTGTTTATCGACCACTTCTGTTTTCTTCGCTAGATGAAGACGTTGCAGAAGCAAAAGGAATGCCCATGCTTTTAATCGGCATAATTTTTATGCTCTTAGTTGCCGTTGCAACCTCGATTGCAGTTCAAGTTGTAGGAGTTTTGCTCATTTTCTCTCTAATGGTCACTCCAGCCGCCATCGCTCAAAGACTAACAAAAAAACCCCGAAGAGCAATAATAATATCTGTAATAGTTGCTTTAATTGCGACATGGCTAGGGCTCTTTATTGCTTTTTATGAACCATACCCAGTGAGCTTTTTCATTACCAGCATAGTGTTCGTGCTCTACCTGCTTGTTCGTTTTGTATACCCAAAAATCAAGCCGGCGAGCAACAGAATTCAAGTCAAAAGCAAGCAAACCGAAAAAGTCTAAAGTTTGCTTTTAGATAGTTTACAAGGAAAGTTTGCCAGCGAATATAATTAAAGATGAATACTTAAAATTCTCTTACAGCTGAAAAAGGACATATTAGATGGTTTTTTGAGAAGAGGCTAAGTCTTTTGCGCAGAAATTTAGGCGAGCAATCGCTCTATGCTCCTTATCTTGTTCGCCTTCATTAATCCAAAACTCGCCAAGTACAATTTGGTATACGCCAGCACTTAGAGTAATTTTGACTAAATTAGGCTCACTCTTAATCTTGATTGCAGAACTTAATTGGAATCCAACCCGAAGTGGTTTAGGTCTCTATGGGCTTAGGCTCTAAAGGGTTTGGAACTGTTAATGAGGCCCCTGGGATTTGAACTCAGGATCACATACGCCGTCCTACGATCATTTTCGTCGTCTTGAAAATCTCTTCTTGAAAAACTATCGTCCACCAAATTAGTTGGACTGTGATACTATTTATGAGCTTGAATTATGGGGGCGCTCTGAATTTAGCGCTTCTCTCAGCCCATTCCCAATGGTTCATAGAGTCATTTAGAGTTTTCATTGGGAAAACGTCAAAACAAGTAAAGAATAAAACACTTCCAAGAAGCAAGAGATATCCTCAAATTAGCCCTAAAGTTTCCACCTATTCTGGGTTTGTTTCGCCTCGGAGGCGCTTCATAGGTCAATTCGCCAATTTTGAAACCATTCCTCTTGGCAATGACCAACATTTCACCGCCGAAAGTTTCTCCTCCTTCCAAATCAAATTTTGCAGTTACTTCTTTTTTAAAAGCTCTAAAATTAGAGTAAAAATCGGATACTCCAACGATTTTTCCCAATGTTTTGGCCGCCCATCGCTCTGAAAAACGAGGAACAACTGAACGTGATGCATTCACCACATCGCAATTATCGAGTTTTTTGATTAGTTCAGGAATAATTTCAGGCGGGTTTTCTAAGTCAGAATCAATTGTTACTATGACTGGAAATTTTGCTAATTGCATTCCATATAATAATCCCTTAGTTTGTCCTTCATTCACTTTGCTTACGGCGATGTCAGCATATTGTTTAGCGATATCTATCGTTTCATCGGTTGAGCTGCCGTCTACAACGATTATTTCGTGCTGTGCATCTTTGAGCGTTGATCTAATCCTTAGAATTAGCTCTTTGATGTTTTCTCTTTCGTTCCAAGTGGTTGTTACTACGGATATGCCTTCAACCATTTTTCTGTTAACGCTCAAAAATAGCACAGCATTTAAATTTATAAGTTATATTGCCTAATTTTCAATTCATCTTGGATTTTTCAGTCATATTTCCAAATATAAAAGACACGGAAAGTTAAAATAATTGGAAGAACTGATGTGTTAACGAATTCATAAATTAGGTAAGATTAATTGAGGATGAAAAAATGAGTAAATCAGACAAACCCCACTTAAATATTATCATTATGGGGCACGTTGACGCGGGAAAATCCACCACTACAGGGCACCTACTTTACTTAGCAGGCGCAATCGACGAAAGAACAATCAAGGCATACGAAGAAGAAGCCGAAAAAATGGGCAAAGGCACATTCAAATTTGCCTGGGTACTTGACAACCTTAAGGAAGAACGAGAAAGAGGAGTCACCATTGACCTTCGATTCCTGCAATTCCAAACCAAAAAATACAACTATACAGTCATCGATGCACCTGGACACAGAGACTTCGTCAAGAACATGATTACAGGCGCAAGCCAAGCAGACGCAGCTATACTTTTTGCTTCAGCCAAAAAAGGTGAGTTTGAAGCAGGTATCGGTGCAGGCGGCCAAACACGAGAGCACGCCTTTCTAGCATTCACTTTAGGTGTTCGCCAACTAATTGTTGCAGTTAACAAAATGGATGATATTTCAGTTAATTACAGCAAAGAAAGGTATGATGAAATAAAGAACGAAGTTTCAAGAATGCTTCGAATGGTAGGCTTCAAAGTAGATAAGATTAACTTCATACCAGTTTCAGGATGGACAGGCGAAAACCTGCTTAAGAAAACTGAAAAATTACCATGGTATGTAGGTCCAACCTTAATGGAAGGCTTAGACTTACTAGAAGTACCAGTTAAACCAACTACCAAACCCCTTCGCGTACCTATTCAAGACGTTTACAGCATCACCGGTATCGGCACAGTTCCAGTGGGAAGAGTTGAAACAGGCATTCTAAAACCAGGACAAAACCTAATTTTCATGCCAAGCAACAAAACAGGCGAACTTAAATCATTAGAAATGCACCACACCGTAATCCCATTCGCTGAACCAGGCGACAACATAGGCATGAACGTAAGAGGCATCGCAAAATCCGACATACACAGAGGAGACGTAGCAGGAACCACCGACAATCCACCAACAGTAGCCAAAGAATTCATTGGCCAAATAATCGTAATTTACCACCCAACCGCAATCGCAGCAGGATACACACCAGTCCTTCACTACCACACCGGACAAATCGCATGCAGATTCACAGAACTAATAAAGAAAATCGATCCACGCACTGGCCAAGTAACCGAAGAACATCCAAGCTTCCTGAAAACAGGAGACGCAGCTTGGGTAAGAATGGAACCGCTACATCCAATAGCTGTCGAAGCTTACACTGACTTTCCAGAACTCGGACGATTTGCCGTCAGAGACATGGGCACAACCGTCGCAGCAGGCGTCATAAAAGAAGTCACCAAAAAGGGACCATAAAACCCTTCCATTTTATTTTTTGTTAATCATTTTAAAACAGTTAACTAGTCAAAAATATTAGATTCAAATCTTGTTAGTTTCAATTTGAAATTCCTATGATCTGTTGCTGTATTTGTACAGTCACAACTGCATATATCTTATTACGGTAAGTCACATACTATGGTGAGGGCAATTGGATTATCAAAGTGAGAAATCCAACTTAACTCAAAAGGATTTTGATAAACTTAAAAAAGAAAGTTTGAATGAAAAGCTCACAATATTATCAATAAAAGACATCCCCTTAGAGAAAAGGCGCGAAGAAGCAAAAAAACCATTATTCTTAATCCGTTACGAGTAAAAGCACCAAGAACGCTTGATTCGCAACTAGTGTCTTTGCGCCTTTGGTTTAAGCATGAATCATTTTTTATACTTGATTAGCCCACTGGATTTTAGGATTTTGTATGTTTAGGAAAAGCAAAGCTAAAGAAATCAATGATTTCTATAATTTAAACCTGAAAAGTAGCGAGGTCGCGGTATTCTATTTAGGAGTTTCCGGCATCTTGGCAAGAACAAGTAGTCAGGCAGTCTTAATTGACCCTGCTGGGTTCCTCAAAAAGGAAGAGGTTTTGCCCCTAAAAACGCTCAATTTACTGTTGTTCACCCATGATCATCTTGATCATTTCAGTGGTGGGGCAACCCAAACAATTTTCAAAGCAAGTGCCACCCCTATATTGGCTGAAGCCAAAGTAGCAAAAAAATTGAACGGAAAAATACCCGCTGAGAAGCTCACAATTGCAGAAAACCAAAAAACCTACAATTTCGGTGACTTATCTGCTAGAGCCGTTGAAGGAATTCACCGCGGCCCAATAATGCTCTACCAAATAAAAATGGGAGGAATCACTTTGTTTCATGGAGGCGACTCAGGATACATACCTCTCAAAGATTACCCTTCTGACATTGCGTTTGTTCCCACAGGAAGAATGTCGCCAACGGCCTCGCCAGAAAACGCCTTTAAGATGGTGGCTGACATCAAACCAGAAGCAGCTGTAGCTATCCATGGATCGGGTAAACAGAAACAACAGTTCGAACAAAAAGTCAAAGAGATGTTGCCTAACACAGCAATTTTGATATTGGAGTCTTATACCGCCAAAACTATTACTCTTATGAAAAAATAGCCTTTGTTTTATCCTTAATTGGTGTTTTTATGAAACGCAAGTAAAAATAAATATGCAATAATGGTTTAGCTATTGAGAGTTGACTATTGTGTCTGGAACTGAAACGTTGATTCCCTTCATAAATGATAAGAAGAGGAACGGTGAGGAACCGACCATAATAGTTGATAGTCGTGAAGCAAGTAGCGCGGAAAAGATAGTTAAAGGCTTAGTTGAAAGGGGAGTCAACGTTAAGACTCAATTGCTCGATAAGGGCGACTATATTTTATCAGACCAATGCGCTGTGGAACGCAAAACAGTAAATGATTTTGTTTACACCTTAACAAGACGCTACCTTTTTGAGCAGATTTTCACGTTAAAAGACGTCTATCCGAAAGCGCTTCTTGTGCTTGAGGGCTACATGCCCATTATCTACAAGTACAGCAACATTCAACCTAGCGCGATTTGGGGCGCAATGTTTAACCTTGCAAAAAACGGGGTGGCCATAATTAGTACTTCCTCATACAAGGAAACAGTTGATTTTCTCTATACAGCCGCAAAACAGGAGCAGATTGTGGAAAAAAGAAGCCCAGTGGTGCATGCCTTCAAAAAATGTGAGACCCTTTCCGATTCTCAAGTATATTTTGTAGCTAGTTTGCCTAATGTTGGACGAGAAAAAGCAACCGCCATATTGGATTCTTATCAGACGCCAATGAATGCGTTAATTAATGTGGATGATTGGTCGAAGGGTGTGCATGGTCTTGGTCCTGTGATAACTAACAAAGTCAAGGAAGTGCTAACTACTCCTTACAAAGAAAAATGCAAAGAAACTTAGCCTTGCCCTTTCTTCTGAAAGCTTCACTGGATTATGTGTTCCTTGTCTTTAAGCGCATAACCTGCAGTCTAATAGAGTATCCCCATAAGAGTCTGCAGATTCGCCTAACAGATAGTAAAGCTCTCGCTTCAGAAATTATGGAAACCGACCACCGTTAAAGTTTAAAGCCTAAGTCAGCATTATTCTTTGAACCCGCAAAACTCCACGCCTAATTTTGGGGCCGTCGGCTAGCTTGGTCCAGGCTTGTAGCCTCGGGCGCTATAGACGCCGGTTCAAATCCGGCCGGCCCCACCAAATGGCTCGAATATATCAAGCCTGAAATTCTTTTGCCGATAGGTTATCAAGCAGTTTTCCAGTCGCCTACGAGAAGGAAAATTACAAGCGAAACAGTTGCCTAAAAAAAGTTTTTGCTTCTATGCGAAGCACACAAATTCTTTTGGTTTGTTGCTCGTTGCAAAAGTCCAGAAGTGAGCTTTGCATTTGATGATTTTAAAGAGGATCAGCCCTGGGTTTTCCGGTGTTAGTCCTGCCTTTTTTAGGAAGGGTCTGGCGTCAAGAAGCTTCTTTTTCATTTCTAAGTCGTCAATGAATTCAACTGCGCCTGTTACCCTCATTTGCTGCATTTCTTTGCTTTTAGAGTTAAAAAAGCACACTTCAACTTTAGGCTCAGCTTTCAACTGCTTATAGATGTCTTTTCCAGCGGCAGAGCTGTAATATAGACCTGACTTGTCAGCATACCAAAGTTGAAATCCTCTAACCCGAGGTTGACCGTTATCTACGGTTGCTAAGAAGCCTATTGGATTTTCATTTGCAAACTTGATATATTCAACAACATCCATCAAAATCGCCAAATCTACTACTTCATCACTAATAGTAATAACTTTTGGTTTACCGTAAAAATAGTCTGCTGAATTGCTTCATTATATCTCTGATATAAAAATGTATTATCTAACCCAAAAACGAGAGTTTGAAGAGATTTCTGCAAATAATATGGTCCAACCAAAATTCAAAGTTGTTTGAACAAAATTAATTGACTTTCAAGAATTGTACCGATATTTAATAGATGATTTTATAATTGGATACTGCAAAGAATTAAACAAAAGAGATTTCTTTTACAAAACCGAGAAGCGTGCCAATAAGAAAGGTAAGAGGCAGTATCTAAAGGATGATTTAGCTAATGAGTTTACAAACAAGTTGAACGAGTATTTTTTATCGAGAGTTAGTATTCCGAGAATGAAGGTAGGAGCACAGCAAGAGATTGAGACGCTGATTAACGAAGAAGCTCTCCTATTCGCTAAATATTTGAGAGGAGAATTAAAACCTTGGAATCCTCGAATCGTTAATCTCTAAAAAATAAAAATCGGGACGTTTAGAAATTACAATTTAACTCTTTATTATTTTTTCTTTTCTTGGAAACTTGCAAGGTATCTTGCCTCTAATTCTTTGAACTGTTTTTCTACCCATTCGTGATTACAACCAATGGCTTCTATTTCAAAATTTGGGGTTTTGACTTTTAGTTTCCATGAAACACTTTCGTCACCCATCTTATCACCCTATTCTCATTTTAGTTGGTTGAGGTTTTAAGGCTTTGCATTGATC
>DATIXS010000119.1:0-6756 GCA_035518335.1 Candidatus Acidiferrum sp. | reverse complement strand
GGCAGTTGATAAGTTAGACATAACTGTAGAATCAGGAGAAGTCTTTGGATTGCTCGGTCCTAACGGTGCAGGCAAAACTACGGCTATTTCGATGCTATGTACGATTCTTAAACCTACTTCCGGCTCTGCTACTGTAAACGGTTTTGACATAGTTAAAGAATCAAATAAGGTACGTAGATCAATTGGCATTGTTTTTCAGGAACCCAGTATAGACGACCGGTTAACTGGAAAAGAAAACCTCTACATGCATGCTAACCTCTATGGGGTTCCAGCATCTGAGCAGAAAGAGAGAATAAACCGAATTCTAAAACTTGTTGAGTTAGAAGATAGAGCAGATGATTTACTTCGCACTTATTCGGGCGGCATGAGGCGACGATTAGAGATTGGGCGCGGTTTGATCCATTATCCCAAAGTCTTGTTCTTAGATGAACCAACAGTTGGTTTGGACCCCCAAACAAGAGATCACATCTGGAAATACATTCGACAACTAAAAGAAGCCGAAGACATAACAGTGGTTTTAACAACCCATTATATGGATGAAGCAGATAGGCTTTCAGATCGCATAGCAATTATGGATCACGGCAAAATTGTGGTTTTAGATTCCCCTCCAAAACTCAAAGAGACACTTGAAGGAGACGTTATAGCGGTTAAAACAAACAACATCGATACACTATCAGATCTAGTAACAAAAATGTTAGGGCTCGAGAAAAAACAAATTGTAGACGGGGTCCTGGAAATTACTGTTCGCAACGGAAAAGCCCTTATGCCCAGAATCATGGAATTAGCAACGCAAAATAACATTTATGTTGAATCCATTCTTCTGCGAGAACCCAACCTTGAAGACGTATTCCTACATTACACTGGCAAGTCGATTCGCGAAGATTCAAGCAAAGAACTTCATGGCATGGCAGCTATCCAAAGGAGAACAATAAAATGACCGAAATTCGCGGTTTCTACACTCTTTGGCTGCGTGAAATCAAACGTTTTCTAAGAGATAGAACAAGACTCATAAGTATGTTTATTCAACCATTGCTTTGGCTTGTAATTTTCGGCGCAGGCTTTGGCGTCAGATTTGCAATACCAGGCTTCAGTTATCAGCAAGTGATTTTTCCAGGAATTGTTGGTCAAACCTTACTTTTTACTTCAATGTTTATGGGAATAAGCGTTCTTTGGGACAAAGAATTTGGTTTCATGAAAGAAATTTTGGTCTCTCCAGTTTCACGTTTTACAATTTTTCTAGGCAAGATGGTCGGTGACAGCACATCATCGTTTCTTCAAGGGATTATTGTGTTTGCTGTAGGCATCGCAATAGGCATATCGATTGATCCAATAACTGTCATTTACGCTTTGCCAATAATGGTGCTCATAACTTTCGGATTAGTAAGCATCGGCTTAACGATAGCAAGTTTGATAGGTACTTTAGAATCCTTTGGGGCTATTCAGACATTTATTAATCTGCCTTTGTTCTTTTTGAGCGGTGCTTTATTTCCCCTTAAAGGACCAGGAATTTCTCTTCCAAGTTGGTTAACGACCGTTTCTGCATGGAACCCACTCACTTATGGCGTCGACGCCCTGAGAAGCGTAGTTTTAGGCTCCCAATGGACTCCTATGCAGATTCAGCCTCTATGGACAGATATAGGAATCGTTGCCCTTTTTGATTTAATAATGATAGCAATTGGAACTTGGGCATTCAGCAGAATGAAATAGACATTTTCTTGAGAATCGAAAAAAGAAACAAAGAAAAATTGTTTTATTGCTTATTGGTCATTTCATTGATTTGCTGTTCCATAGCATGTCCACGGCAAAAAACTATTGCTTTTTGAACGCCTGGAACAGTTTTTGCTGCAGCTTTGATGTCAGCGGCAAGTTTGAACGCAATGGGACAGAACGGGCTTGTGGGTACGAATTCTACAGTAACTTCACCGGGCGCTGTTTCTTTTACGCTTTGAATCATTTGCATTTCAGCGAATGATTGTCCAGTTTCTGGATCTTCTACTTTGCCTACTTCTACACGCACCTTATCTTCTAAACTGCTCATTTTTTATAACCTCTAATTTGGCTAAAAGAAATATGAAGCGACATTCATATAAACGCAACGCAAAAGTAAATTCCCTGTAAATTTAGCAACAACAAGAAATAACCAGGTCAAAGCTAAGCTCTTCTTAGATCGACATTTCAGAGAGTGTAAATAAATGGCTGAAAGAATATCATATCGTTGTGAAGGTATCACTTTCATATAGAATGATTAAATGAAAATGAAATTAGTGGTGGCTCGCTTTGGTATTTGATGAATCTTGTATATTTTGCAAAATAGTCCTAAAACAGGCTCCTGTAAGTATTATTTATGAGGATGAATCGGTATTGGCTTTTCTTGACATTAGACCGTTAAACTTGGGCCATGTACTGGTCATTCCTAAGGCTCATTATATTGACATTTTTGATATTCCAGCCAAAGAGCTGAGAAACGTTCATAAGGTCGCGAAGATGGTGTCAGATCCAATTAAAAAAGCAACAAGAGCAGACGGCATCAGTATTATCCAGCAAAACGGCAAGGCTGCAGGGCAAGACATATTCCACCTTCATGTACATGTCGTTCCAAGATTTGAAGGGCAGAAAATGCCGAGTTTTGGCGATCTCAAAGAGGTTGAGCGAACTAAACTTGATGATATGGCACAAAAAATAAGGAAACTCCTCTAAAACGCAATTTAGTTATGTGAAGATTTTGATTAAGAATCAAAACCAACAGTTAATAAATCCTAAATATCAAATCATACATAAAACAGTGAGTTACCGGTGCAACCAATTGCGAGCAATCATTGATAATTCCACTGAAGAAACCCAACTTAAGTACAAACGCGTTAGATGCAAAGTTTGTGGAGGAACGGGTTGGAATAAGACTGATACTCCGTTGGGTCAAAGATGCGAAAAATGTTATGGAACAGGATGGCGCCTATTTCCTGACGGTCAAGCCGAATGTTGCCCTTCTTGCTTAGGCAGAGGAAAAGAATCCAGATTTGTCTGCCAAGAATGCGACGGTTTTGGCGAAATCAAAATTCTGATTTAAAAAATTACAACATTCGCAAATAAATCCTACAAAAAAATATGTGAAACGGTTTTTTGAGGTTTACCGAGCAACCTTTAAATTGCTTTGTGTACGCACAGAGGGTCGGGGGAGAGTAGTATAAACAGGCAAGGTGCAGTTTCATTGCTGAAGGAAATAATGAATGATTGCGAGTCATTCCAAAGCGCCAAAGCCGTGTCAATAGAGTATAAAAAACTTACCCACAGTTGGGAACTTAACATTAGCTGGATACCCCACCCCTCAGAAGGTCAATGTTTAGAGAAAATCGTCATCAAACATGATTTAGAGATGGTAACTTCAGGCGAACGAACAATTTTCCGTTCAAAATCAAAAGCTTAATACCATTAGGTCAAAAAAATTAATATCTCGTGCAAATCATCAAGTAATCATTGCATTGGTCTATTCTTAATTTATGACTTTTAACAAATTCTTCTATTTCATCCGAACATGTTTTTTTAGCCAAATCTGAATCAGCTAGAACCACGTAACCATCTGTCTCAGGATCATAAATGCCCCACTCAATAAATCCTTTAAACACTTTTGGACGACAAGTGGGAAATTTCTTTGAAAACTCAATAGTTTCAGCAAAATCCATGCAGACAAACCCGATTTATTAAATATTTGTTTTATAAAATACTTAAACAATTGTGATTGCAGACATGAAGCAACAAACAAATTCTATTTTGTTTTTACCAAACAGAAAACTAAAAATGAACTTCGCTGTTTGTTATTGCTTCCATTTTATTCTTAATTGAAAAACCTAATATTTGTTAAAACAAAAAGAATGAACAGGCGATGCGTTTGTTTGAACCCCATCAAGGAAATGTGAGATTAGAATGTGATTTTAACAGAGTTTGGGATTCTTTGAAGATGAAAGGTGAGCTTTCTTTGCAGGCTGAGGTAGAAGGGAAACCATTTGTTGCAAAGGCAACCGTGGCTGTGAGAGGGGAACGTTCGGGTGAACGAGTAATAGTTTATCTGCATAAAAAAAATGGAAAACGAACTGAATCTGCTAGAAGTTATGAATGCTGTTGGGGGCATTATTATAATTGTTATGGAACCAGAATAGGAATGTACTTTAAAGCGCTGGTTCACTCAATGAGATTCTAGTGGTTTGCTTTTTGATTTTTTTCGTGGTCTCATTTGGAAAACAACTAAAATACCTGAGCAGCCGAGAATCCAAATCGCTCTTGATCTTGTTTTCTTTCGAGGAGCATGCAGAAAAAAAACAAATTTAGAAAAAGAACTATCCAGAATTCATGTCGCAAAGGCTTGTTGTATTTTTCTGGATATTCTTATATGACAGGAAAGCCTAGAATAATATAGAGAAATTTTAAGCAGGTGCTATTTTTGGCAAATAAAAAGGCGACAAATATCAATGTGAAGACTGTGGGCTAGTAATTTTGGTAGAGGAACCATGCGGTTGCGAACAGACAGAGATAGTATGTTGCGGCGAGCCAATGAAGCCCCTAACGACTCAAGAAAAGCCGAAACCGAAAGCAAGCCCAAAACCGGCCGCTAAAAAAAGCAAATAAGCCCTCAAATATTTCATCTTTCTTTTTTTGTTACTACTTTTCAAAATCGTTTTTAAAAAATAGAGAGACCTGCAAATAGCAGGCTTTTTTAATTACATTTGTCCTTCCATTGGCGCCATTTTTGGCATTAATACTTGGTCTATGGCGTGGCAAACTCCATTATCTACGCTTATGTCTGCCTTGATGATGTTTGCACCGTTAATTTTCATGTTTTTATGTAGATGCCAACGTTTCGCGTCTATCATTAATTCTCCTCCTGAAACAGCTTGCAAATATTCGTGCAGCATCAAATCTGCAGCCATAAGTTTTCCTTCAACGACATGGTAAGTTAAGACTTCCTTTAGTTTTACAGGATCTTTCATGAGCATGTCAAGGTCGCTCTTTGATATCTTTGCAAATGCATCATCAGTAGGGGCAAAAACAGTAAATGGACCTGGACCTTTGAGCGTATCAACTAATCCTGCTGCTTTTACAGCTTCGACAAGGGTGTTAAACATACCCGCAGACATTGCGGCGTCAACTATATCTGGCAAAATTTCACCTCCGCTTACAATTAATCTTTAGAAATTCACTGAAACATAATAATAGAAATCATGTTTTAAACCTTACTAATTTAAGGATGCGCGTGTTTGAAGCATCAAAAAGCCCATATAAGGAGCCTCCTGACCCATTTGCAACAAGACAGCTTATAATTCGCCATAACGGATCATGTCTTCCATAATCATTTGAATTACCACCGTTTCGATATTGATTTGCGTTTTTGACTCGCACCCCACGGCGCAACGATTTGTTAATTAGTTTTCCGAAAGTTATCCAAAATGTGCTCCGGTATTGTTTTTTGCATTTTGCGTGTCCTCTTCAACGAATTCATTCCACAAAAACTTTGAACTTTGACCTACATTGCCGGTCTTTTCTGAGCATATTGGTATCTTCGTGGTTTGCCTAAGCGTGTGAGCACGTTGTCTTTTACTAGGTCGACTAGTGCATGCGCTACAGCTGTACGGTCGTAGTGGAATCCTTTTCGTGCAAGTTCTGTGTGGACGTCGTCTAAGCCTCTTGGTTCTGTGAACCAGTTTTCTTCCCACAGTTTTTGTATGACACCTTTGCATGTTTCTGCTCTTGGTGGCGGGGTTTGGCGTTCAGCGACTTCAGCAAGGTTTGTGTTTTTTAATCGATCAGTGACTGTGGCAAGTATTCTGTCTACCGCTGTTTGTATTTGGTCCGGTTGAGCTTCGATTTCGAATTCTATGTCGCCGACTTTCATTTTTACTTTGATTGGTAGGTTTTGCGAGTTTTGTGTCAATTCTTTCACTATTGTATATTGAATTGTGCAAGATGTACATGCACAATATTTAAGTATTTCACCAATAAGATATTGAATATTGGTGAATCATGGTGATCGAACAATATACAATTACTAACAAATATAATTTTCCACAACCAACAATAGACACAATCCTCCCCCAACGCTTCCTAGAACAAAGCCTCTACTCCCTCAAACACGTACAACACCAACATATTGAGCTAACCACAGAGAATTTTCAACAATTCCGAGTAACCGAACAATACCCCTCAAACCTGCAGCTTAAACCAGAACCAATTCCAATAAAACCCGACCACCAAGAAACTCTGGTAGCCGCAGTAGACACCTCAACAATAAAAATCGGCGAAACAAGCACAGGCATGATAATTGCCATCCGTGGAGCAACTGCCTGGAAACAAAACCGTTCTTACAAATATACGCGCCTTGGCCCCTTCATATTTCATATAACAGAAGAAAATAAAAACCAACTCTACAATACACTTGAACACGCCTATTTCAGCACAACCTGTAACAGTAGTCGCCAAGTCGCACCAAACATAATGCAAATGCCCACCAGACTCGCCAGCCTCCTTGAACGGTGGATGCAAACAATGCTTGCCAAAACCATAAATCATGGCGTTTTGCTTTTTGATGGCTCGCTGACATCTGGTACAATTGATACTCCCGTCCAACGACTTAAGGAAATTCTTTCCTATTCAAGAAGAAACCAAAACACGGTTCTTGCGTTTTCAAAAGCAACCACGCTTAGGGCAAACGGGATTCTGATAACCGAGCAACTTCCAAACTATGATCCGCCTTATTTATTAGAAACCACT
>DATIXS010000118.1:0-2164 GCA_035518335.1 Candidatus Acidiferrum sp. | reverse complement strand
ATTATAAAACCAAAAAATCGAAGAGAAAAGAAGTTCTACTATCTTAGCTTGTTATGCTTAATTCCAGGCTTTGGGGTCCTTATTGGGATTGGACTTATTTTCTATGCTATTTTCGACTTTAAAAGCCGCCGCCTCTTCTTTTTTATATTGGCATCGATGGCAGGTGGTTTGATTTTGTTGAAAATTGAGATGTGGTATCTCAAACACCGATTACCACACAACAAGGACATTGTGAATAGTCTCGTCATGCTATCTGCGGACAACCTTGATTCAATTGATGCCAAGTTAAAGGTTTACAAGGAAAAAAATGGAAGCTATCCTGATGGTCTACAAGAACTAAAGAAAGCTTTCCCATATCTTCGAATTAGCGATCCGGTTTTATCGCAGTATCCAGATATGGAAAATGAGGCAAATGAATATCACTATAAAAAAGAAGATTCCAGTTATATCTTATTTTCTGTAGGAAAAGATGGCATAGCTAATACACCGGACGATATATATCCGCGACACCCACTCAAAAACCTCGGTGATAAAAAGATATATAAGAAATAGACTCAAAAATACACCCTGAATCTTCGATCTAATCGTCAATTCAATTTAGCGCCTCCAAATCTATCATTTTGCTCTGCATAATTTTTCCCCAAACTGGCGCAAGTGTTCCGACGGTTTTGAAAGGTGAGTAAGAAATTGGAGTAAGTTAGTTTAACCTGCTTGTGTCTGGGCCAGAAACTGATTTTACAAATCAGAAAGAATTGGTGTTTGTTAAATCTGACAATAAAAAGTTCGAACTCTTGCTACAGAAGTCCACGGGGGATTTAATAATAGCACTGATGCCTAACCGACGATAATTAATTTGAGGCTAGGCATTTATTTTTCCTTTCCTGCTCAGGTGAGTCACCGCAACAGCAGGTTCTTTGTGAATGTGTGCATGGCAGTGACTCATCGGGGGAAGAAAAGTTTCGAATTGCCAGAAACCCCCTACATAGAATCCAAACCGAATGGAAGTTTTCGTATACGCTTCCCTGTTACCGCAAATACTGCTTTTGTTAAAGCAGGTGCAAACGGTGGTATGCCTGGCTCGCCGACACCTTTAATTCTGTCTCCATCCGCCAGGATAAATACTTCTGCTTTTGGAGATTCGTTCATCCTCGGTACGGGGTTGTCATAAAAATTGTTTTGCTCAACCATACCTTTCTTAAAAGTTATGCCGGGTTTAGTCGCTGCTGAAAGCGCCATCTTTACAACAGCTTCCTCCACTGATGGATCAACACGATTTTTGATGATGGGTTTTCTGCGACTGATTTCCTGAAGTGCATTTACTCCGCCGTTGTCGTACAGTTGTTTTATCCTTTAAAAACTATCGCGGCTGTAGCCCATTACTTTGCAGGCTTGTGATGCATTACCCAAATGGGCTGCTAAATTGAGTAATCCTAACTTGGTTTTGACTTACTTAGTTTCCTGATTCATGATCTGACATGTAAGGGGGTTAACAATAGTGTGGTTACTTAAAGTTAATCCCTGTTGCCAGATCAAATCTTAGCTTCTACATATAAAATCTTCCCTTCGTTACAATGTCCAGCGCGTTTATTTTATAATATTCCGCGAGGCGAAATAAAACACCTATGTGGCATTGCAGACAAAGCCCTTTTTCCTGCTTAATGAGTTTAGCAGAAGACATTCTTATGGCCTTTGCCAGTTTCTTGAAGCTTTCTTTCTTTGCGATCCGCAAATTATGAAGATTTCCGCCTAGAGTGTACGAGAAGATCCGCAATTCCCGCTTTACCGCTTTACTGATTGTTTTCTTTGCTCTCATGGGCTGCCGGTTTTAGATGGCGAACCCGGGTCCCAATTGAGAAATTTTCTCTTTTTGAATTTTGTTGATTTCTTTAATTGCGAATAACAAATCCAGTGGTTGCATTGCGTTGAAAACGTAGCTGCCGTCAACCCTAAACAATTTATCGACTTTCATGGAAATCGGTTCCTTCGTTTCTAGATCCCAAGATTCTTGAATAATTGTTGGTAGTCCGGATTCTTTGGGTCAAGCTGTTTGAGTTTTATCGCAGCCTGCTTCGCGTTTTCAATGTCATTATTCTGAAGGTAAACAATGGTGAGTACGTAATACAGTTCGGCTGAGGAAGGATCGATAGCAATACCTTTTTGCAAA
>DATIXS010000117.1:0-2357 GCA_035518335.1 Candidatus Acidiferrum sp. | reverse complement strand
GGTTAATCCTTCAATCGTCTTTTTTATCGCCAATATCGGCGATGTAACGCCTATAAAAAAAGCATTCCCCAACTTTAAATTATACAATTCCGTCACAGGTTTGGATGTTACTGCATAACCAACGGTCCCCGAAGGACCAATATCTGATTGACCTAAATCGCCATCCAAAACAGCAACTCTACATTTTTGGTTAACCAACTTATTTACTAAGTAAGTGCAATAACTGCTTTTTCCCGAGTCAATATTCCCCAAAACTAAGACAACTAATGGCTTTTTTTGAGCCTTTAGAATTGCTCGAATCGGATTATTCCAAGATTCAGGGATTGTGCTTCTGCCTTCAACTTTATCTATGCTTGCATTAACTCCTAATGAAATGTCAAAAATCGCTTTTTCACGCACAAAAAATGGCAGACGCTTAGCTTCACGAACTACTATTCTGGCTTCTGGCTTTAACTGAAAGCCGAACACCTCAACCTTGCCAAAAACGACTCGTAATGATGCTGGACCATCAACCAATAATGTGTTATTAGATTCGACCGTCTGTTGCAATTTTCTTACTCCTTGGATAAATATATCCTGTTCTTCCTGCTATCCGTTTTGCTGAAGAAATATGTCTGATTCCTCGGCTTCGTTTGTTCTCTTTTAATGAACTATTGGTTCCCGCTTCGTTAACTACTTCTAGTTTTATTTTTGGGGATAAAGTTTCATCAAGTGCTTTAAGTAAATCCTTGTAAACTGGAACACCGTTCCCTATTTTGACCAGAACAGTTGTCACAGAAAAATTAATGTTTTTAACTATCTTATTTACTGTGTCGATTACTTCTTTTTTGCTAAAACAGTTGCTTTCTTCGATGATTTTTCCGTCAGCAAGGGCTGCCAACCCAATTGCTTCCCCAGGGTCAATACCGACAATTATTTTTTCATAAGCTTCTTTTCCTTGAAGTATTTTCTCAACTTCGTCGATTAATGTATCAAGCGCAATTTCACCGAGGAATATTATTTTCTTTGAATGTTTGATTAAATACTTCTCTTTCTCAGTTGTGATAACAACTTTAACTTCAGCAGCCACCTGATCGCCTGGAACCAAACTTAAAAACGGGATATTCCGTTCTCTCAATTGATTAACAATTAGAAAGTATGCTTTTCCCTCTACTGTTGCAACCGCAACTTTTTCTTCCAATAAATCAAACCTTATTAGTATACGTTTAAGTGCAAAAACATTACTAGGTTCAAGTTTATAATGTTGACGTGAGAAAACTTGATTAAAATCAGCACAGGCTGCAGATGCATCGACGACAACATCTGCGGAGGCATTTCACCAGAAAGCATTAGTTTAATTTATGGTGAACCCGAAACCGGAAAAACAACATTGGCCATGCAATGCGCTGTCAGCTGTGGATTACAAAACTATAAAACCCTATTTGTTGATTGTGATAACACTTTCTCAAGTAAAAGGCTCTCACAACTTTCAGGAGACAAATTTGACCAAGTTGCTGAACAAATTATTTTAATCAAACCGAAAGATTTCAAAGAGCAAACGTCGGTTATAGATTGCATTCAAGAGTACACAGCTAAAAATTTTGGCTTAATCATAATTGACACTTTCACTACTCTGTATGGAGCTAGAGTCGCTGAAACCAATGGAAAAGCTTTTAACATTAATCGCGAGCTAAATCGGCAACTAGCCATTTTAGCGCAAACAACAAAAATCCGCAAAATCCCTGTCGTAATAACAAGCCAAGTGCGAGCTGTTTTTGAGAGTGAAAATAGCTACTCTATTGCCCCAGTTGCAACTAGAGTTCTAAAATTCTGGGCGGATACAATAATTTCGATGAAACCTACAATTTACTCTCAAAATATTAAAGTAGTTCTTGAGCAAACACGTGAAAACCCTCAGGAAACTAGCTGTTATGTACAAATAGGCGAGACAGGAATATCTGATTCTGAATTCCGTGAATGATGGTAAACCACATGGACATAACACTGTTAATCTTTGCAGCACTAAAATTTATATTCCCAGCCTACTGCGCTAACGCCACGCCAGTTCTTGCTGGAGGCGGATCCAAAATGGATTTCGGAAAGAGCTTTTATGATGGAAAACGTATTTTTGGCAATAATAAAACTTTCAGGGGCTTTTTTTTCGGTTGGGCTGTTGGCATAAGTGTTGGGTTAGTTGAAGGCTTAGTTTTTGGGTTTCAAAATTACCCTGTTTCGTTTAGTGTGCTAATTCCTTTAGGTGCACTTTTGGGAGATTTAACTGGTGCCTTCATCAAGAGAAGGATAGGTATTGCACCTGGAGGATTGCTGCCAATTGTGGACCAAATAGATTTTGTAATTGGGGCAATTGTATTTTCGAT
>DATIXS010000116.1:0-2244 GCA_035518335.1 Candidatus Acidiferrum sp. | reverse complement strand
AATAGTCATAAGTTTGGATTGCTGCTGAGATTAGAAGACTTTCAAAAGTACATAAGTTAACTTGTTTTTGCTGGTTTCCGTTTATTTTGGTTTTTTCCAATCGAGAATGATTGTCCGACCTCTTCTCCAACTCTGCAGTATGACCTGTTTGCTAAGGTCCATATAATTGGTTTCATTTTTCTAACATCCGGCATCTTTTTTTCATCAAGTATGGTTTGGTCGGCTTTAACATCTAAGATTTCACCAATGAATTCCGTATGTAATCCGATCTCAATTACCTTGATAACTTTGCACTCCAAAACAATTGGAAACTCCTTCACGTATGGCGCGTCAACAACATCACTTTTCACGGGGGTAAGGTTCGTTGCTGAGAACTTGTCTGCATCTCTCCCTGACACAAGACCAAAATAGTCTGTTTCTTTAACGTATGTTTCTGAAGGAAAGCTAACTGTAAAAGCCTTTCTTTCAATGAGGTTTCCGTAGGTATATGTAGCCTTTCTCAAGGAGATGCTGACGCATGGAGGTTGTGAACAGCAGATTCCTCCCCATGCAACAGTCATGACATTCGGTTTCCCTTCATGATCATAAGTGCCAACAACCCAAACTGGAGTAGTTGGAGCAAAAGTATTAGCGCCTAAAGAGATCATATTTACCACCAATTATCCTTTAACTGCTAAATTCTCCCCTTAACTTTAAGGATTGTGTTTAGACTTATACGACGCAAGAACTATGAGCATTTACTGCTTAAGTCGATTCAGTTCAAGTCATCGCAGGGTAAAAATAACCCATCCGCAAACCCTACTTGTGCAGTAGAACCCTTTAACAATGACGCTGATGATGGCTGCCTGACCCATATTTGCTTAGATGATTTAGGATAACAAAAAAGCGAATCTGAATTCTGAATGCGTCAAGAATTTTAATTCATTTATTCTTGTGTTCTTAAGCGTGAGATAGATAAATGAAGTTAAGGTGTTAAATGGAGCTCCTTAATTGTTTTGCGCAAGCGTTGGATTTGTGAGTTAAGGAATGCCATGAAATAAAATGACTCAAACAGGCTTCTATCGGGAAAAATGGTGCGGTCGCCCAGTTGCACCTGAAAACAGGTTCAAAACATATGCCTATTGCAGCTCGAGGGCTGCACCTGCTTTTATAGATAGAAGGAGGATTCAAGCATCAATTTACTGGTAACTTTGTGAGCAATTTTAGCAAATTAACTTGATGTTAGTAGTCAATAAATTTCAAAACTCGTCATTTTTAACAAATAATTTCTCCCTTAAAATTTCTTCCAGACTGATTTTTTACAATTAGAAGTAATATAGACCTCAAAATGAAGAAGGCTCGCTAAGTAATCCGCTGTCCTGTTAACTTATGAATAGTCCCTGATATGCAACACATTGAAGTTTTTCTTAGTTTTCTCAAAAAGTTTATTGTCGGCAGTGACAAGTTGGGCGTCTATTTGGTCACAAAGAAAAATGTAAACCGCATCACATACTGCAATGTCCAGTTCGCAGGCTATCGCCAATATCTTCGAAAGCCCAGTCCAGTCGATTTCAACAATCCGCAATTGCACATTTTGCAAAACCTTCAGCGCCTCTTGAGCGTCTATTTGTTGAATCCTCTTCTGTTTAATGGCCATCCATAAGGCATTTGCCGTTTCCTGTAGCATAAATGAGGGCGCGAACAACTCGGTTTTTCCGGCAAGAAAATTATTTTTTAACTTTGCAGAGTTTTCCTGATATGTTTCGTCTTGCAAAACCCATTTTACAACGACGCTTGCATCTACAACACATTTAAGCGGCGTCGTCACATCCGTCCTTCTCGAATCCACGATAAGACTTCTTCGTTAGTCACTGGTTTGGACCGTTTTCTGATTTCGTCAAGTTTTGCAAAAGCTTCTATCTTTTTTTGTTCGTCTATTTTCTTTTGAAGGCATTCTCTGATATATTGGCTCCAGTTCACATCCACCTTCTTCATATCCTTCTTCATTGTTCTCGGAACTTTCACGGTTACGATTGTAACTTGTTCTTGATCCAAAGAATCACCATTGAGTATATACGATGAGTATATGCTTATAAGCATTACATCTTAATAAAAAAAGTCCGCGACAAATAAGACTAACGATCAGTCCTGGTTTTGGTGCCAAACCTCATTTTCCTCAAGTTTTTAACCGCCAAATCCTCGCCAAAATCTCAGGAGAATTCCAAAAGTTCGGTCATGAAACTTATGAAATATCTTGAGCGAATT
>DATIXS010000115.1:0-3169 GCA_035518335.1 Candidatus Acidiferrum sp. | reverse complement strand
GAACGAGATTTTCAGTTGTGTTTAGCCGTTTTTCAAGGATTTCGAGAAGGTTCTCGGTTTCTTCAGCTGTGGTAACGTTGATTAGTTGTTTAAACGTGGTTGTTTGGGTCAAAGCAGCTACTTGGGATGGCGTACTTGCTGAACCTATTATCGGCGAAAAGACTGTTTTGCCTGGTCCTTGAAGCAACCAGTTATGATGCCCTTTGATGTGGCTGAGAAACTGTTGAGAATAATCTGTTTTTGATGGAGAGGTAACTATTATGCTACGAATTCCTTCTTTCAATATTGGTCTTATCGCGTTTATGATGGATTCATGAAAGCTATATAGTGCCTTGGAGTCGTTTCTGTCGCCGTTCAAAGAAATGTTTTGTTGATGCTTAGCAACTTGACTAAAAACTTGCCATAAAGCAGCATGATTTTGTTCTACTCCGACTAGAACTGCGACTGGATATCCACGTCTGTAAGATTTTCGAGACATATTGTTTTCCTTTAGTTGAATTAGCGATTTAGCAGTATTTAGCCTTCGCATCAATTTTCTACGCGAGAAGGGCTATAATCGACATGTTTATGAAACTGCAAAACCGAATTATGATGAGAATATATGATAGAAGTTGATAACGGCGAAGAACTAAACAATGTGCTTGAAAAAACTGAAAAGGTTCTTGTTCTATTTTACGCTTCATGGTGCCCATACTGTACACGTTTTGTTCCAGTCTTTGACAAAAAAATAGGTAAATTACAAGTTGAAAGTGTCATTCACGTCCTTATTGACGATTACGACAACCCATTATGGGATACTTATGACATTGAAGCTGTTCCAACCATAATATTCTTTGAAAAAGGGAAAATTAGTAAGCGACTTAACGGAAGGTTTGGAGTCGGATTAAACGAAAGACAATTCATCGGTTGGCTTGAAGAATTGAAAGTTTCATAAACTTGGCAAGAAGAAATTAGATGTACAATAGATATTATTGCAAGTAACAAGAAATATTACGAAAATTTACAATTATTTCAAAAAGAAAAAAAAGGGTTTTTGTTTTTTTAGCTAGGTGGCGTGCTCGGTGGAGGCGCTGAAGATGGAGGCGGTGAAGATGGAGCGGGTTCGTTTAGTACAATTGGCGATTTCACTGCTTGTACAACTGTGCTCCCTGCCCATCGGTCAGTGAATTTTTGGCGTTTGTCAGGTCCGGCTGTTACGATTGCTATTAACCAGTCTAGAAACAGGAAAAGCCAGAAAATTTTGCTGATGTTGCGTATAATTGATTGTACAAATGTTACTCTTCCTCCTTTCAAATTTTGCACCTGTAATCCCATGACTCTCTTGCCTATCGTAGCTCCCCATACAACATCTAAGATGATGAAGTATAAGATTGAAAGTAATCCAAAAAGTCCAAATGTAAGCCAAATTCCACCGTAAAATAGGACCGAGCCTCCACTAAGTACTGCTGCAGCCAATATTGCCGCTAATATTATGCCCAGAATGATTGTTACTACGAAGATTATGATGCTGTCAATGATGTAAGCGATTAATCTTATGAGCCATAGAGATAAGTCAAGTTGTCCACCAGTTTGTCCACTATTACTGCTATTTGCCATTCTACAAAATCCTCTAGTTAATTCGTTGTTGTAGTGCTTATTATCGTTTTCTGTTCAAGCAATTGAGCGTTAATAAGGATTGGGTTTTATGGTTTGAAGCCCGCCATCAGCGCAATCTCCAGCCACTTCCAGTAGCAATCTACATCTGCAAAGCCTATTTCTCTTAACCAATGCAGTTGTGTTTCAATATCTAAAAGCTTGTTCGATGGATCTTCTGTTTGTAAGGTAAAACCGGTTGCAGACAGAAATTTAAGATGCAAATTCTGTGTAGATGATGAAACATGTTCCAGATTGCAGAAGATACCTTTTGGATTTAACATATCGAATATTTCATGGTATAGTTGCTTTTTTCTTGGATGAGTCAAATGGTGAATGGCTAAACTGGAAACTATAGCGTCAAAACAACCAAGTTGACCAGATGATAAGGGAGAACTAAAATCATGTTTCACGATTGTAACTTTATTGTCTTTTTCAAAGCGTTTTTCAGCTTGTTCAATCATGGGCTCCGAAAAATCGAGTGCCACGCCTTCAACATTTGGCCTGCTTACTTTAACAAGTGCTAGCAGTCTTCCGTCTCCTGTTCCCAAATCAAGAACTCGTTTGACATTTAAGGGAATTTGGTCTAGGAGCGCTCTTTCGCCTTCTGTTCTGTGTGGAAGTTTATCTGCTCTTGAGAGATACGCGAGTGCATGGTCAATTGTTTGCCATTCGCTTAGAGGTTGGCTTTCGTTGTTCATTTTTCATCTCCTTGCACAAAGAGGGGCTAGCGTATTTAGTTTACTCTTTAGTTTATGTAGAAGTTTTGTTTCTTACCCAAATTTTACGTTGCTATTTAAAGAATGCTTATATCTATAGTCTGTTTAATTTGAAAGACATTATCAGAGGAGTTTTATAGAGTTATGGAGTTTTGCCCAGAATGTGGTTGTCGGCTTGAACCAAAGAAAGCTCAGGACGGAGTATTGCTTGTGTGCACAAAATGCAGTTATGTTAAGCGGCCTAAAAATAGTCGGGCCCAAGCAACAATTGTTAAGGTCATCCAGCCTAACTCTCAACCTTTTATGACGATTATTAGCGAGGAAGAACAAAAAATCAAGACAATTCCAACAATCCGCATGAAATGCGAAAAATGTGAAAACAACACAGTTTATGTGTGGCAAGTGCAGACTCGAGGTGGCGACGAAGCATCAACTCAGTTCATGCGCTGTACGAAATGTGGACATACATTCAGGGAATACACTTAGCTCCGCCTATTTTTTCGAAAGTTTTTAAAGCATAAATCAATATAAGATTTCATCTGGAGAATGATAATGCCGAAAAAAGAAAAACCATTAACTAAAAAAGAAAGAGACGCAAAAAGAAAAGCAAAAAAGGAAAAGCAGAGTAAAACACAAACCTCTTAGGAATTTTAAACCTAAGTTTGCTTTGCTCATCCCTTTTAGTTTTTATTTTAATAATTTCTCTTTTCGAATCATTCTTGATTTAGGTCAGCAAAAAAAATAATAGATCGGATTCTTTATGGTGTGCTTATTATTCGTGTGTTAAATGTTTGTAGATATGCTTGATGATCTAGGTC
>DATIXS010000114.1:0-4932 GCA_035518335.1 Candidatus Acidiferrum sp. | reverse complement strand
GTTTATTTGACTGTCAAAACCATCCTCGATCTTATCGGCAACACTCCTCTGGTTGAAATCCGGCGTTTAAATTCCAACCCTAAAGTTCAATTGTTTGTCAAGTTAGAAAAGTGCAACCCGGGAGGTTCAGTTAAAGATCGTATCGCAAAATATATGATCGAGCAAGCAGAAAAATCAGGGCAGCTTAACCACAGCAAAACCGTCATAGAACCAACCAGCGGAAATACAGGCATCGGGTTGGCTTTAGTTTGTCGAGCAAAAGGCTACGATATTGTTTTGGTAATGCCTGAGACGATGACGTTGGAGAGACGTCAAATCTTGATTTCGCTTGGCGCCAAAATCGTGTTAAGCGATGGCCCCAAGGGTATGGACGGCGCTCAAGACTTAGCTAACGAGATGGTTAGCAAAAACCCGGAAAAATATTTTTTGCCCAATCAGTTCGCTAACCAAGCAAATGTTTTGGCACATTACGAAACAACTGCTGAGGAAATCTGGCGTGACACAAATGGAAAAGTAACTCATTTCTTCGGAGGAATCGGAACGGCAGGCACGCTTATGGGAGTTTCAAAAAGGCTCAAGGAGTACAACTCTAACGTGAAAATAATCGCTGTGCAACCTGAAGTTGGTACTGCAATTCAGGGTTTAAAAGATTTGAAAACTCAATATGTGCCCGCTATCTGGAACAAGGAGCTCGTCGATGAAGTGCATTATGTTAATCCTAAAGCCGCGGATGAAGCTGCTAGGCTTTTAGCTTTGCAGGAAGCGCTTTTCGTTGGACCTAGCTCTGGAGCTATATTCAGTATTGCCCTTCAAAAGGCAAAAGAACTTTCAGAAGGAGTTTTAGTGGCTATTGCCCCTGATGGAGGCGAGAAATACTTGAGTACAAGTTTATGCGACCCAGTGCTATGCCTTGCGTGCGTAAAGAAATATGGAATCCAATGTTCGTACAAGAACGGCAGTCCAATTGTCAAAGGCTAAACCAAAAAGAACTTAGAATTAGCGTTTGAAATCAGTTGACATATTCTGGTTTTCGAAATATCCCTTTTAAGGCATTAAACAGTTGCTTCGTTATTTGAGGAGAAAGGAGAACTTCTCACACTATCCGGAGAGGAGAGTAATGGAAGAAGATAACGTAGTTTATTTTAGGCAAGTAACTTGTGAACATGGAAATCAGAGACTATACACCCAGAGAAACTTTGACATACTAAAGGGATTTGAAATAGTCTATACAAAATGCTTAAACTGCCACAAAATTGTAAACTTAGAAGTCAAAAAATTCGAAAACCATTAAGAATAAACAAATTTTCTTAAATGAAACAAGATTTTCATAATTGCATCTCAACCCAGAATAGGCGAATACCCTTTTTATGTTGTATTTTCTAAAGTTTTAAATCCATAAAGCCGAAAATAGATGACTGCGGCGAGAAGTCATGGATTTACGTATGAAACTTATGATATTTCTTTTTGCAGTGTTGCTTTTAGTGATAGTAACTACCTACTTATTTACAGGAGAGATATTTGCAGTTTGGTTTGTGGTTGTGCTCATAATATTGTTCGCATTTTTCTTTGCCTTAAGAATTGCCCAGAAACAAAGAAAAATTTAGGCTAGAACTGATCAATTGGGCTGATTTGAGCTTTGCTAGTGCGGGGATATCACCTCCGAAGCCCTTTTAAAAGTTGAACGATGTTCTAAAAATATTTCCAATGCTTTCCATGTTCACCATAAGATTAAAATCGTCGAAAAAGATTATGCATAATAGTGATAAAATTGGTTTTTTCTTATAAGTCAAATATGGTACATAACGCATTAACCATTGCAATATTTGTTATGGGCCTATTGATTATCGGATCAATAACAATGCAAGGAGCCTATGCAGCTCCCACCGTATCAGTAAGTCCCACAAGCGGACCACCAGGTACAACTGTGCGTGTTTACGGTTCTGGATTCACGTCAAACGGTCAAATACACTCCGCCCTTTGGAACGGAACGAGTGCGTACAATTTCGACGCAGATGCCAGTGGAAATCTAAATACAACGGTTACAGTGCCTAATGTAGAAGCAGGCCTTTATGGATTTACAATAACAGATGTGACTACCCAAAGTACAACTCAAACACAATTCACAGTAACTCAATCATCAACATCCCCTACGCCAACCTCAACCTCTTCAACATCAACATCGCCCTCACCAACACCCAGAGTTCCAGAATTTGGGTCAATAGTGGTTGTCCTGACAATACTTATTGCACTATCTATTACAGCTACCCTGACGGTTAGAAAAAGCAAAACAAGAAAATCGCATAATAGCCTATAGAGGCTTAACCTAATTTTTTTAAGGGTTTGTTAACACCGCTCCCCCGATGAAGCTAAATGCCACCTGACTCATGATGGAACCGGAGCAGGATCAATTCAAAAGGGCAAAATTCAAAGATACATGTGTCGTAACTGCAGTCACCAGTTCAGATCGCGTTGGCAAGACTTCAAATATCGATAGCTTCCATTTTAACAAGAGGTAGCTTAATGCCACTTGATGAAGCGGATATGGATACAGTTTTTGGCTTAGGATGTAAGCTATTCCTAAAGAAGATGGAAAAAGGAAAATTTTATTCATATCCAGAAATAAGTCGGCTAATCTTGGAGAACTCGGTTCATAAACCGCAGCTCAAACCTATCTCTGATAATTCTTCAAGTTTAGTATTGGATATGGCATATGTTGAAGCTGTTATTCAAGCTCAGTATGCAGTCGGCAATCTAAAGGCTGCAGAGAAAGATGGGGAAAGGTACTACTCCAAAGTGGAGTCTCATTAGATAGTCTAACTCGGAAGCAGAGTGGAGATATCAAAGCAAGCTGTCTATTTTTCAGAGATATAGTTTCCAAGAAAAAATAGCTGACCCATTTTTTATTATTTCATCCTCACCTATTGCTAAATCGTAAGATATAATAGTCTAAAGCATTAACTAATCAAACACAAGATTGAGCGGAGGTGGAAATCTTAGGTCAAGGTAAGGGTGGTTGGCGCCGAACAAAAGTCAGAGCAAACCTTCGGGATACAATAGAGACAATACCTCATGAAAGTAACCTGTGAGTGAACTGGGGGTTTCCACAAGTGTTAAGTGGAAACGTAAAATAAAGCTAGGTCAGAGAGGAGAAAAGCTCATTTCAAAAGACCCTAACCTTGATGCAATCCTTGCTGAGTACAATTGTCTTAGGCAAGAAATCCTTCAAAAGATGGATTCTTGTTGGAAGATTATAACTTTTGAAGCGGGAGGCGTTTCTCTAATTCTAGGCTACGTTTTTGTCAATAGCCAATATAGTCTTCTACCGCTTGTTCCATTTCTTATTCTAGTCACATCATTTCTCTACATGGGTGAAACCTTAGCAATTATGAACGCTGGAACTTACATCCGTCTTCACACCGAGACCAAGTTGAAAAAAATCTTAGGTGATTCTCTTTCTCCATCCTGGGAGAGCTATGCATATGACCATCCAAAAAGTTACTGGTTGATTCACCTGAGCACTTATTTCTTATTCGCAGGCCTCTTTTGGGCAACAATCATTATCACGATATGGTTTAAACTAAATCCTTCCATAGCTAGCATGCCCTTTAACTGGGCAACCATTATCCTGTTTACCTTAATCTATTCGATGGGCTTCATTGTCAATCTTTACGTTTACGCTAAAGAAATTTTATCAGCCGATATTAAGAAACATAGCTCTCAGTCGCATTAAGCTAAGTCAAAACAATGCAGCAACAGCTTTTGTTTATAAATTCTAGATGTATCCTAATTCTTTACTGGCCATAACGAACATCGAATGACTCCAGCAAAGAGGCTTCACCGAAATCTGATAGCCATTGCTAAATATTTGTTCAGGAATAAAATCATTAACCTTCTCAATCACCCAGTCATAATATTTTAATGCTTTAGCTTTGTCTCCTGCTTTACTGTAGTAAATGCTCATCCAAAAGTTCAGAAGTGGCCACGCGCCGCTCCCCTTATTTCTTTGCATATCTTCAAACATCCAACCATCGTAGTCATCGTTTTCATACCTGTGGATGCCGCCGTCCATAACGATTTTCGCCTCAATCTCTCTGATGGTTGCAACCATCCTTTCGTCATCAAACGAAAACACCTCGAACGGGTACGCTAGTCCAATTAACGAAGCATCTATCCGCTTATCGCTTAAATTGCCATAACTTCTAAAAAAATAGTCCTCAAAATGGCTTTCCAGCCTTTCCCTCATCTCGCCTGCAACTTCATCCCATCTTCTGCACGGCGTAATAGCATTTGCGCACTCTAACCCTTTGATGCAGGCAGCTAAAGAATAAGTAAAATTATCCTTCAAATCAGGAAATGTCAATCTTTCTTCCCAAAGATCATTCGTAACCAAAACAAAATGATCATTATCCCATTTTTCACATATCCCGTTTGCAGCTTTATCTATTAAGCTCTTGTACTTTGCAGCTTTTTTCAAGTCATCCTTAAAATGATACCAAACGGCCCATAATACAGAACCAGTTTGGTCTGGTTGAAATCTTTTGAGCGCCTTAAGTCCATTAACGAAATACTTCTCATAAAACAACCCAGAATCTTGAAACCCTTCAGCTCTCTCAATGCACCAATCAAAGAACCTCTCTTGAATTTCTATCCCAAGAATGTCTGCAGCAACACAAGTAAACGAAGCGTCCCTAGGCCAAACGTAAGTATAGTATTTGGCTTCTTTTGGAAAGTAATCTTTTGAACCGTTAGCAGCAACTATGGAACCGTTTTCTAAAACACAGTCTCTAATGACCTGTTTGCTATTTTCTATCAGATGCTTGATGACTTTTGTCATTTGAAGCAGCCCTTCCAATATTCTAGGCACAATCTTAACTAATAGACTTTAGCTAGGAATCAGCATGGAGAAGTGGACTGGGGGGGATTTGAACCCCT
>DATIXS010000113.1:0-2889 GCA_035518335.1 Candidatus Acidiferrum sp. | reverse complement strand
TGCAGATAAGCTTCTTTGATGTCCATGTAAAGCCAATTTCTCTTCCAATTCTTGGATTTCTCTTTTTTCTTACCTTTCTTAAATTTGTCAATTGTGATTGATTGTTTGAAAAGTGGGGCATCAACAACTGAAGTGTGATAGCCCTGACCATCCTCGCTAGAAACATCTATTCCTTTTGCGTCTGCTAATTCTTTTAGATCTTTTATGGAATTGTTGTCAATTGCCCGCCCCAACCATTCTTCGCCAAAGAAGTTGGTGTTAATGCAGTTTAATACTGGCTTTAAACCCGTACTGACCACTTCCTTCAATACGTCGTAGGTGTCTCCTGAAGGATTTTCATTTGGCATCATAAAAGCTAAGTTTAACTGTTTAGCCATACTCTCGTAGTAGCTTGAGTGGACAATAGCGCACCCTGCTCCAACAATGTCACCAGTTACAATTCCCTCAATGCCTTCTTCATCATGTAAAGTTGTAAGAGCATTCAGTATATCTTCATATGGCTTCTTGATCCTCACGATCTTTAAAGGCGTTCCCAAAGTCTGTGATTGCAATTCCATAACCTTGAAACTATGGAAAACGTAGGGTCTCATATATTCGAAGCTAAGTAAATAACCAACCTGATGTCCCTGTTTGATGACTTTGTGATAAGCCAAGCAACATTCTTTGCCGCCGCTCCAATGAACAACAACTTTCACCTTTAGCCCCTCTTCAATCTGGAAAAGCATGTGTAAAGGCTATAAATCTTTTCTTTGACTGCCGATTGCTCATTAGCAATTTTTAGAAGAGTTTGCTCAAAACTGCAAAACCCTACACGAAGCCGTCGATGAGATACATTCAGTTAAACCTATAAACGCGCATATAATCAAATTAACAAATATTCAGAGAGAAAATCATGCCGAGTTACCAACGAAAGTACATTTGTAAACAGGAGAAACAAATTTGATTCTTTTAATGACCACAGCACCACCAGAAGATGGTGCATGGTACCTTGGCAAACGGTTGCCTCCAATAGGATTAATGTACGTTGCCGCAGCCCTCGAAAAAGCAGGTTTCGAAGTCCAAATGCTCGACAACTACCTTATGAAAAAACCAATTGACGAAATCAAGCAACTTGTTATAAATCTTAATCCACAAATTATAGGAATTACATGCGGTTCGGCCACGTATACACGTTGTATCGAAACCGCTAGAGCAATCAAGGAAGTCTTGCCTATCTGCAAAATAGTTGTCGGCGGATGGCATGCGTCTTACGTTCCTGATAGTTTGTTGGAAAATCCAGAAATCGATTATGTTGTTATGGGTGAAGGGGAGAGAGCAATAACACAACTTGCTACCTGCATCATAAACGGCAATGAACCTGCAGCGATTTCAATAGCAGGAGTTGCATTCAAACGACAAGGAATAAACATCAAAAATCCGCCGAAATTTATCGAAAACATAGATGAAATCCCCTTCCCAGCAAGACACCTATTGCCTCTTGAACTCTATGATAGAACCATAGAGTATTTGAGTGTTAAACCCGCTGACGTCATGAGCATCTCACGCGGATGCGTATACGACTGTGGTTTCTGCGAAACAAAGAAACTCTGGGGAAACATTTGTCGAGCCTTCAGTCCACAGAGAGTTATTGACGAAATTCGAGATTTACAAAGCAAATATGGAACAAAAGGACTTTATTTCATCAACGACAATTTCACACTTAGAAAAAACCAAACCATTGAACTCTGCAACCTTATGATTAAAAACAAATTGGATCTAGAATGGGTGTGCGACACTCGCGTAGACTTAGTCAATCAAGAACTTTTAGAAAATATGAGCAAGGCTGGATGCAAAACGGTTTGGTTCGGAGTTGAATCTGGTTCACAGAGGGTTTTGAAACGAATCGGCAGAAACACAACACTTGAGCAAATAGAAAACGCGTTTAAACTTTGTCGCAAAAATGAAATAAAAACTGCTTGCTCTTTTATGCTCGGTGTTCCAGATGAAACTTTAAAGGATATGGAAGCCTCATTAAAATTCGCTAAAAAAATAAATCCTGACTGGTGTCTATTCAACGTTTTTATTGCTAATCCAGACAGCAAACTTTACCAAGAACTCTTGGAATCAAAAAAATACGACCAGCTTGACAAGTTTTTGCTTAGCGTAAAAAATGAAGAATTTGATTATAACTCGCTCTTAAAGATTCAGAGAAGATTTTTCAAAGAGTTCAACATGTCGCCAAAGCAAATCATGAAACGAGTCAAACGAGAAGGTGTTGTTAACTTTGCCAAAAGAAGATTAAATCCACAAGCACCAAAACGCGTGGGAATTGCTTAATTATTTTTTGGCTACCCAGAAACTCATTTCAGGTCTACAAAGCACGCGATATATTATTGACAGAGGGTTCGGAATCCAGGTACTATTTTGATAATAGTCGTTGCGTTTTGCATATTCATATTCTTCTTCTTTGAGTAATGATGCTATTTTTTTGTGGTCTAGGGCATGTTCTTTCTTGTGCCAATAATCCGATAAGGAATAATCGATATTGGGGACTTTCAGACCAATAATTTGGAAGTAAAGACTGTTAAGTATTGGGTTTGAATGCAAATAGATGCCTTTAACAAGGTTTGCTAAACTGCTTGGTTCAGTTCTCCAATAGAATGGGGATGCTTCATGGTCAATGTAGATTACACCGCCTTTTTTAAGAAAGACTAAGAGGCTTTGTAATGCATCGATGTAATTAGGCAAGTGATGAAGCACCGAGTAGCATGTTATTAAATCGAATTTGCCTGCGCCAAAAGATAAGTCTTCAATTGGCGAATTTATAATAATCAACTTCTCATTTTTTATGTACATGTCATATTTTTTACGAAGAATTACACACATCTCTGCGGAGATGTCTACAGCTGT
>DATIXS010000112.1:0-2987 GCA_035518335.1 Candidatus Acidiferrum sp. | reverse complement strand
AAAAAAAGTCAAGGAAAGTCAAAATAAGTTAAAAAAGTTTAAAAAAGTCGAAATTAGTCAAATCTGTTGAAAGAGCGGTTTTCTTCGCTTATGATCTAAAGGATGTGAAAATTTTTTCGTAAGTCCTTGGAGCTGCCTTAGACTGGTTTTCCAGTTTAGGGTTCTTCAAGACTTCTATTGCCTTGATTGTTGGGATTTCCGCTCTTAAAGCATGTAGGATACGGTTTTGAGAAATCGAAGTCAATCTCAAACCAACTCTCCAAAATAAGAATTACCCCAAATCTTGTAATTATGACCGAATATACGTAAAAACGTTATTTGAGTTTACCTATACTTTGAATAGTTTTCTCTGCAGTTGAGGCGCTGAAAAGCAAATCATCGATCGTAGCGATAAAAGTGGCAAGTTTACCGTCGCATCGAATTTCAGTTTTAACCTTCCGATTTTCCTTTGTAGTTTTAACTTTTAATCCAATTGGTGTCTTGAAGTTATCTGGAGAAATGGCGACGCAAACTGATTCAGCTATTTTTACATCGCAGTATTCAAGCGTGATTAACGCTTTCAATCTTCTCTCCCCTCAACTGTTTTCCGACAAGTTCATCTGCAGTCTTAAGGAAATCTTCAATCTTGTCCAATGGAACCTGTGCGCCTGCGGCGATGTTGTGTCCTCCGCCTTTGCCGCCATTTGCTTCTGAAGCAAACCTCATAACATCGCCAAGGTTGACTCCTTTTCTGATTGCTGCTTCAGTCGTTCTTGAAGAGAATTTGGCTGCTTTCTCTTTTTCAACGTTTGCAAATGCTAGTAGTGGTTTTTCGTTGTTAGCGAGTCCTGAGACAATTATAGAGGAGACAGTGCCGACAATTTTTTCGTTTATAAAGTTTTCACCGTATATGACATAGATGTTTTGAAATTCTTTCATTCTTTCCGGTTTCTCAGCGACCCAGCCAAGATATTTGTTGATATTTTTGCGATAGTCTTCCAGTATCTTATTTGCTTCTTCAAGTGCGGATTTGCGGTCACCCAAACAGATGGCTATTCCCAGACTTGGTCTATCCATGCGTCCTGTTGAGTTCAATACGACAGCGAATTCCCTCGCATCTCGAAGTGCCGTATTTGGTTCTTCTTTTGTCAAAACATAAATGTATCCAATAAGGTTCTCAACTTCCAAATGCAATCCCTTAGACAACAAATGGTCAGCCAATGCAGAGCAAAGACGCCTTTTTTCACCTTCATCTAAATCTCGAAGTGCTCGCCATTTTTCACCCTGTTTTATTGGAATATTTAATCTATCAAGGAATGCTAAAGCTTTGTCTTCTTCCCCGCTTAATCCAGGAATAAATGGGTTAGTTGTTGTCGCCAAAGTTCTATGGATTGGACGTGTTTCTCTGCCGAAAAATGTTAGGTCTTTTTCAACCTTAATCAAACCAGCAGCCACTGCGTCGTTAACGATTATTTCGTTTAAGCCAGACAGGCTTCTTTGTTCATACTTATCTTGCATGTCTCCAAGAGCGCCAACAAGTGCGATAGGTGCCAAATCAACATTTGCTCTGTTTATGGCTTTAGCCACAAAATAAGCAACACCTGAACCGCTAACATCGCTGGCTCCGTCAATATCAAACATATGAGGGTTTACCTGAACAAAATTTGCGTTGCTCACGGAGCCATTTACTTGATGATGGTCAAGAATTAGGACTTTAGAATTTGGGATTTTTTCATTTAAGAGGTCGAGATAACCGCTTCCAAAATCTGTCAAAATTACCAGTTGAGGTTTATCAAGGACAATTTCGCTGATGATTTTTTCGTCAAGTTGTTGAGTAATTCTAACTCTAAACTTTGCGTCAAGACGAAAGAGCGCTTTAGTTATCACTCCTGCAGCAGCAATTCCGTCTGCATCCAAGTGCGAAAAACAATGAATAAACCCATCTTTCTTGACTGTTTCCAAAATTGCTTTTGATGCTTCGGTTGTTATTTCCAAGAAGTGTTCGATAGATAATTGCTCTGCTACCACGTAACGCCCACTCTTTGGCTAAAGAGAGTTGATTAGATTTAAAGCTGGCGTAACAACTTATAAAATAAAAACGTAAAACAAAAGATAAGAACGGTTTAGGTTACTGAAGCGATTTTTGCTTCATACTTCCAGTTCTTTGCTAAGACGCCTTCTCGTTTATAATACCTTGAGAGCTTGTGAATTCTTGCTTCGATGATTTGCATGTTGCGTTTGTTATGTAGGTCTTTCTTGTTTTTATCCATGTGAACTGCAAGGCTCTGAGCTTTTTTCATGAGGTTCGATAGGTCTTCCGGCATTGTTGGGGCAAGGTTTGCTGCTTCCAAAACATCGCTTATGCTTTTGCCAACAATCGGCTTCACTAAGGGAATTGCATATTGGTCCCTAAGAATAGTACCTATGCTGCTCATAGAATGGCCTTCTTTAGCCAGTTTTATTATGAATGATTCTACTTCTTCAGGCTGATATTTGCACCAGCTCGGAGGACGTCTACTGACAGGACGAATTGAATGCGACTTTCCCTTTTCTTGCTTTGGCAAATGTTACACCTTAACGCGCACCTAAAACACGCTCAACGAATATTTAAAAGTAATGCCCTGTTAGGAAAAATCGAATTTCAAATTGCGTTTCTTTGTGTTATCTTATGACTATTGTATGAATCTATTATGCAATGACTTACGTAATGCATTATTTTGTTGTGTTTCTATGGCTCAGGCTTGCTTATTATTTTTTGAGCCATTTGGCAAATTTTCGAATTGCCATCGCTCGATGCGAAAAACCGTTTTTTTCTTCAATAGTCATTTCCGCAAAAGATTTTTCACTTCCATTTGGCTGAAAAATCGGGTCAAAGCCAAAAGGGGGTTTACCCTGAGGGCTGCATTCGTTTATTGTTATTTCGCCTTTAGACTCTCCTTTGAAACATTGCGGTTCGGGAAAATTTTGATCGCAATATGCTATTACTGACTGGAATTCAGCTTGCCTTT
>DATIXS010000111.1:0-3695 GCA_035518335.1 Candidatus Acidiferrum sp. | reverse complement strand
AAGACTCAGAGAATTTACTAAAGAAATAGCTTCAATCAAAAAGCCATCATCTGGTCCGGCTATTACTAATACCGTATTGTGTTGGTTATCTGTTTTAATAAGATGTGCATAAGCTTTGATCAAAAGATCTATGCCTTTTGTCCGGTGAAGTCTGCCCAAAAAAAGAATCATTTTGGGTTTATGCTGAATGTTGTATTTTTTCTTAAAAGTTCCTTTAGGGGGTAAGTCAGAATACTCTGTCAAGTCTATTCCATTAGATATAATAGCGATTTTATTTTCGTTCACACTCATGTCTCTATATTGTTGAGCCTCCATTCTGGTGAGGGCGATAACTTTTGTAGCATCTCGCAAAATATTTTGCCCAAAAATGACATCATAAAAGAGCTTTCGGGCTTTCTTACCTATTCGCAGAATTGAACCATGAGCTTGAATAACATATGGAATATCATATTTCTTTGCATAATGATGCAAAAAAATATTTTCAAATGTTGTGTACTCGTGGCAATGGACAATATCGTAATCTTGAATATTGCTGGAAAGGAAATTGTTAAGCTCAGGTGTAATTACCAAACCTATGGCATTTGATAAATATTTATTTACGTTTTTTAGTCTAACTATTTTAAATCCTTCCAAACTAGTTTCCGAGATTGTTGCAATTCTTGTCTTTATATCTGACATGTCAGAAGTACAAACGGTGACGTTATGACCTTTTCTAGCTAAAGCTTTCGAAACGTCAAATACCACTCTATGCGGGCCAGTCCAAAGGTTGTTAGGATCCATGATTGGTATGATTTCAAGTATATTCATTTTAGTGACATCACACCAGAATAGAGTCGCTCTATCTTGTCAACAGTCTTCTCGATGCTGAATTGCTTAACGAATTCTTTGGATCTACAACTCCATTTAGCAATGTTTTGAGAAAGAGCAAATATCATAGCTGTGCTCAATTCGGAAATGTTTCCAGCCTCAACCAAAATTCCAGTATCGTTATTTAGAACCAGTTTGCTTAGCCCTTTGCATGATGAAGCAATCACAAGCTTTCCAGAAGCATAGGCTTCAAGAATACTTATCGGAAAAGCCTCATATCTAGATGGAAGAACAAAAATGTCAGCATCGGCGTACAACTCAAGCTTCGCTAAGCCAAACAACGGACCTAATAGCAAAACTTTATTCTCTATTTTTAAGGCTTTAATCCAAGCCTTAAGTTCGGAAAGATAGCCATCATCTGATCCGACAATTACAAGCCTAACTCCATCCAACTTTGTAGCTACATTTGCGAAAGCCCTCACCAGAACGTCGAGACCTTTTATTTTGTGTATCCTGCCTAGATACAACACAATCTTGTCGGATTTTGGTAGACCAAACTTCTTTTTGAAACAACCTTCCGCAGGAAGATGGGCATAGTCTAACAAATTTATTCCGTTTGGTACAATTTGTATTTTACTTTTTGGAACACCCATTCTCCTATACTGTTCAACCTCAATATCGTTTAATGCAATATTGAGTTTTGCATCAATTAAGATCCTTCGACCGCAAACAAAATCATAGATTTTTCGGGATAACCCCCCATGATCACCTAAGATTCCATGTGCTTGAATAATGTATGGTAATTCAAGCTTCTTGGCATACTGCCATATAATTACGTGCTGGTAACTTCTAACCTCATGCACATGAACCAAATCGAAATTCTTTCCTTGTCGTTCAAACTCTGCTCTCATTGTTGGCGTCAAGAATATACCAATTTTCTCCGACAATCGAGGACTTATATTTTGAAAATGGATTATATTTATACCATCGATTTTCACAGTCGTTTTACTCACTCTTTCTCTCAAGTTACCTCTTTTAGCGTCTGAGGCATAAATGGTGACCTCGTGTCCTCTTTTGGCGAGTTCTCTTGATATTTGATAGACCACTTGTTGCGATCCTCCATACAATTCTGGAGGGTTAAAAACCGGAATAACCTGAAGTATATTCATTTATATTTGCTTCATCAATTCTTTGCCAAAATCAAATGATAGTGCAAAAGAGACTGCCAAAAAACTCAGTTGGATAGGAATACGGTTTTATGAATAATTTGCTAATTTCTGTTTTCTAGTTCTACTAATTTGCAAGATTTCTTTAATCTTAAGACCTATAGCTTCAATCGAAACTTCGTTTTCAACGTATTTTCTGCCATTTTCACCCATTAATTCAGCTATTTTCGGATTTTGCTTTAATTCCAAAACAGCTTTGGCTAGTGCCTCATGATCATCAGGATTGATCGCTATACCTGAATTTGTCTCCATCACGTATTCCGACGGTATTCCTTTGCTGCAAGAAATTATTGGTTTACCTACTGCTTGGTATTCGTATAGTTTGGAGGACATGCCTCGGTACGGGGTTCCTGATTTGTAAAATGGAACTAATGGTAAAATCAAGACATCTGCTTGAGCCAAGAGTTCAGCAACTTTTTGGCGAGTTATTATTTTGTTGATAATTCTAACATTCTTGATCTTTAATTTATAAATGGAATTGTACATCGATTCTAAAAGTTCTCCCGAACCCTGAATGACAAATTCAATATCGGGATCTACTTTCTCAAGTATCTTAGCTGCTCTAAAGATTTGGTCAAAGTCATACGCTATTGAAAAAGCTCCAGAATACAGAACCACGAATTTTCCTGATTTGTCTTTGATTGTGCTATGTCTAAAAACAGAAAGGTCTACTCCGCCGCGAACTAGATGTATTCGGTTGTGTTCCACGCAATACTTTTTCTCTATGATGTCAAAGTAGCCGAAACTTATTGGAGTTAGAATAGCGCCTTTTACAAAGAAAAGTCTGTAGATCTTTTCACCTATTCCGAGTACAATTGAGCCTTTCTTGAGTTTTCTTAGATCTACAAGATCTTCCAGAGTCAAGTCATCAACATTTAGGGCTAGCGCTTTGCGGTTTAGCTTGCTGTAGAAATAGCCTGGGATCCAGCTTGATGCCCAAACAGCATCGAATTTGCCTACAGAAGGCAGAGCAAATAGTGAAGAAACGGTGAAACATCCGATCAACAGAAGCCTTTTGAAGAAGCCTTCGGTCTTTATTGGGGGCATGAAGGTTCTTATTACTTTGACTTTTCCTATCCATTCTGTCTTTAAGGGTTTCCATCTGTATTCTTTTGAGATTTTTCCGTGTGGATAGTGGGGAAATGCGGCAATGACTGTTACTTCACAACCGTTTAATGTTAAGCCTTTAGCTATGTTGTAAGCTCTTGTGGCTGCCCCGCCTAAGTCTGGAGGAAAATACTGTGCGAGAATTAGGATTTTCAAATTTTGGATCCGATCTTTTGCATCATTAGCGGCATTTGGATAATCGTCTTTTTCTCCAAAGAAACAGGTTTTGAATATCGTTCTTTTTTCTCAAGCCGCTTGTAGCGTTTTGGTGCTTTTTTGATAACGTCAATGGCTTTGTTAATGTCAAAACCTATGGCTTGGCCGTACCACTCGATTGATTGAAAACGTGGATGATTTTCTTCTTTCACTATTTTGAAAGCTTCCTCTCTGGTAAGCTTACCTTCCCTGATTTGATGACTTCTGAAAATGTCAAATTCTGTGAAGCCAGCCATTGCTAGGTAGATGTAATTGTAGAATGCTGCTGTTCCATCGTCTGTGCGCCATGTTGCTGTTGTGTCTGTTTCTTTTTCCCAGTTAAACTTTTGAGTTATGGTT
>DATIXS010000110.1:0-3741 GCA_035518335.1 Candidatus Acidiferrum sp. | reverse complement strand
GTTTCTCTGCCAAAGCGTCAGGTCCCGTTTCCTCTGTTGGCAAAGCATCTACTTCATCGGGAAAATCATCGTTTACAGCCTGTTGGGCTCCAGCATTAAATATTGCTTCAAATGCCCGGTCAACGTCTCCTGGCTCTGTGTTAATACCAAGCGTTGCATCTGTAAGCACTATAGTTTCGTAACCGAGTTTGCGCGCATCAAGAACAGTGTTGACAACACAATAGTCAGTTGCTAACCCGCCAACAAAGAGACGTTTAACTTCGCACATTTTCAGTTCATGAGCAAAGCTTGTTCCGTCAAAAACCGAGTAGCTTTCATGTTCAGGATTTGTAGCCTTAGAAATAACTGCTGCTACAGAAGGCAATTTGAGGTCGGGGCTAAACTTTGCGCCATCGGTATCTTGTATACAGTGAGGCGGCCAAGGACCACCCTGCGTTTTAAAAGAGATATGATTAGCCGGATGCCAATCTCTAGAAGCAAAAATATGTGCTTTTGCATCTGCAAAATGTTTTGCGTAAGCGTTTAGAACAGGAATTATTTCGTCGCCGCCTTCAATAGGAAGGGCTCCGCCTGGCAAGAAATCTTTTTGGATATCTGTTATTAAAAGGGCATCAAAGCTCGATAGGGTATAAGTTTTCTTCTTCAAATAACACACCTTATTTCCATTTTTCATTTGATTAATACTTAGAAAATCAAGATAAAGTAAGCAGACACTATCGAATAAACTTTTTGAAACAACTCTAGGTTAAAGGAAAAGTAATTAAGGATTTATTACTTTAATGAAACGGTGAAGTTATGTCTGTTTTGTCTTATGTTCTTTTTAAAGTTGCTTCAGGCACCGAACGGGAAGTAGCTCAAAAAATGATTGAGTTTGAAGAGGTTATTGAGGCAGATGTAGTTTTCGGCGAGTACGATGTAATTGCGAGAATGACAACATCTAGTCTGGAAAAGCTACAGGATTTCGTTTCAGACAAAGTGAGAACTGTCCCGAATGTTCTTGTGACATCAACGATGATAATTTCAAGAGAATACAAGGGAAAAATCTATCGACCCAAAAAAAATAACCCTTAATGTGTTTTGGTTGATGCTTTTGAATACGAATACGGATAGCCTTATCTTTTAACTTGCAGCAATAAAATATGAAGGCATCAAACGTGCAAACAAAAACTATTGGTGACTCCATTTCAAGCAGCGAGATGCGCGCTTTAGAAGCCAACGCTGAATATTATGGTCTAAGCTTGCTTCAGCTAATGGAAAATGCCGGCTGCAAGATTGCTCAGGAAACAATGTCTCGTTTTCCAAAGAAAAAAAGGGTTGTCATTTTCTGTGGTTTAGGCGGAAACGGTGGGGACGGCTTTGTTGCTGCAAGACATCTTTTGAACGCTGGATATCTCATTACAGTTATTCTTGTGGGTAAGCCTCGAGACATTAATCATGAAGCTGCATTGAAGAATTGGTTGATTCTCGAGAGTTTGATGCAACATAAAGTTTCACTAATTGAAGTAACAGATAGTTCCAATATACCTCAAGTACCTACTGATATTGTAATTGATGCTTTGTTGGGAACGGGAACCAAAGGCCAACTTAAGACGCCAATATTCCAATTAGTTGATCACATTAATTCCTTAAATGCTTTTAAAATTTCGGTTGATGTTCCAACAGGCATAGACTCGGACACTGGAGAAGTTTTAGGCACGGCCGTAAAAGCCAATCTTACAATAACTTTCCATAAAGAAAAAGTGGGATTAAGAAAAGCAAGAAAATACGTAGGTGAACTGGCATTAGCAGAGATAGGTTTGCCAAATGAAATTGAGCATTATGCTGGACCAGGTGACGTTTATCTTGCTCATAAGCCGCGTAACCCAATGGCTCACAAGGGCGATTTCGGGCGACTCCTTGTTATCGGTGGAAGCGAAGTTTACTTTGGAGCGCCCACGCTGGTTTCCCTTGGAGCCATGCGGACAGGTGTGGATCTTGTTTACATTGCAGCGCCTGCCAAGGCGGCTTACGCCATTTCTTCGATGTCTCCTGACCTGATAACTGTGAAACTCGACGGAGCAAATTTGAATCCAAGCAACATTGAAACGCTCAAACCCTATCTGAGCTTGGTTGACGCGGTTGTTTTGGGTCCTGGCTTAGGTTTGAGCGCTGAAACAATGGAATTCGTCAAGTTATTTGTTGAAAAAGTTGAGAAGGGGGGTAAATTGTTGCTTTTGGACGCTGATGGTCTTAAGGCTTTTGCAAAATTCAAAAGACCCTTAAAGGTGCCGTTAGTTTTGACGCCTCATGCTGGCGAATATGCTATTCTCGCAGGGGAAGATTTACCTGAAAATGTAGACGAACGTGTTCTGGCAGTGCAGAATACAGCAAAAAGACTTAACGCTATAGTCTTATTGAAAGGCAAAGTGGACATTATTTGCAGTGCTGAGCGATTTAAGCTGAATTTTACTGGAAACCCCGGTATGACTGTCGGCGGTACAGGCGATGTGCTCAGCGGCATCGTGGGTGGTTTGATGGCTCAACGCATTGACCCGTTTCAGGCTGCAGTCGCCGGAGCGTTTGTTAATGGTGCCGCAGGTGATTTTGTTGCAGAAGAAATTGGTTTTCACATGGTAGCCACGGACATTATTGATTGGATTCCAAAAGTTTTGGATGATCCAATGAGCCACTTGAAGGTGCACAAACCGAGTGGAAGATAAAGCCGAACCCTCGTCTCCAAAGTTTCCTTTTCGAATTACTATCTATCATGCTGCTCAGGATGACCCTAAGAAAAACACTGCCCTAAGACTGAAACGTCGTGGATTTGTACGGATAGTTACTAAAACACGTTTTCTCCCAAAACGAGCTATAGTGCTAAACCCTTTTGGAGAAATTGCTTTTTCACCCGCAGACAGACAACGAATTGAGCAGTTTGGGTTGGCCGCGTTGGATTGCAGTTGGGAACATGCGGAAAAAGTCATGGGCGATCACATTAAAGGGACAAGCCGTTGCTTACCCATTCTTATTGCTGGAAACGCAGTTAATTTCGGGAAGCTTACCAAGTTAACAACTGCCGAAGCCATAGCCGCCGCATTATACATTGTTGGATTTCAAAAAGAATCATATGAGCTTTTGTCAATTTTCACGTGGGGACACACGTTTTTCGATTTAAACGCCACATTGTTAGACAATTACGTAAAAGCGAAAGATAGTGCTGAAATCGTGGAAATGCAAAATAGGCTTTTAAAGGTTAGGAAATGTGAATAGAACTATGCTTTGTTGATGCTTTTGTATTCCGATTAATGAAAAGCTTATAGCAAAGGATGCAAAATTCATTAAAAGGCGCCATGCGTGATGGTGAAGTTTGCAATACATAACTGATTTCTATTTGTTCTTAGGCTCAGTTATTCTTATTTCACTCTCAGGCGTTCTAATGCCAGGACCATTATTTGCCGTTACATTGAAGAAGGCAACAAAAAGTAAGGTTGCTGGAGCATTAATTGCTGTTGGACATGGAATAATAGAGTTTCCGTTGATGTTCTTGATTTTCTTTTTACTTAGCCAGTTTAGTATTCCAAGTATTGTACAAATCGCAGTTGGATTAGTTGGGGGATTATTGATGGTTCTTATGGGCCTTCAAACTTTTAGGAAGCGACACAAAACTGAAGAAGCTCAAGTTAACTTAAGGGCGGATTCATTAGTTGCAGGTGTTTACACGACAGCGGCAAATGCAGGCTTTATTCTTTGGTGGCTAACAATTGG
>DATIXS010000109.1:0-4067 GCA_035518335.1 Candidatus Acidiferrum sp. | reverse complement strand
GTCTATTTTACTAAATAACTTTGGCTCAGGCTGGTTTTCAAACAATAGCGGCTACTATTTTCTCAATGTACCCGGTGGCACATACACCATCAATGCTCATCCACGGACTGGAAATTACTATTCAGGCTTCACAAGCAATTTCCTATCCTACATCGAGTATAATTTCACAGTAAACGGAGACGTTACCAAAAACATTACTGTAGGCAATCCGCCATCTACATCCCAACCCACAAGTACACCAGCTCCAACTCCAGTTCAAACTTCTAGACCGGCACCGCCAACCCCTTCTCCAGCATATCTGCCTTCATCTACGTCAGTGCTGATAATACCGCCGATTCCAACCCCTACTCAAGCACCAACAAATATACCTATATCAATCCAACCAGACGAAAACTCGCTTAGAAACTGGATCGTGCTATATCTCATCATAATCATATCCATTGTAATTGTCGTCTCACTGATACGAATTTTCAAAGTAAATCCAAAATAGATCCAGTGATTAATCAAGAAGATGAAAGCCCAAAAATCCCTTTTTCTAAATTAACAAAAAACCGAAGAAAATAGACTAACGAAAAAAAATCAAATGACTTTTGAAAAGAAAAGTTACTCTTGGGGGACAGCGTCTTGGAAAGTTACCAATTCAACGTTTAATGCTGGTTTTACCGCTTCCGAAATACGCGAAGCAACTATTCGCCTAATGTTTTTCTCGCCTGCGATATCAACGATTCTCTGCGTTATGATGCCGTCGAAAACTACTGTGTCTACACCTGTCACTTGCTGAAGTTTCTCCGCCAATTGACTTACCGGTAGACGCTCGATGAATTCAAATTTATCATTAAGCAGAACTGCTTCTAGCGTTCCTAGCAACGCTTTTGCTGCTTGGCCCACGGGTTCTGGAACTTCAATTTTAATACGGCGTGGGGCTGGCGGTTCAGGTTTCTTAGCGGGTTTAGGAGGCGCAACGGCTTCTGATATTGGAAGTTTATTTTCTATAGCTTCAGCAATTTCTTTGCAGTTGCATTCCTCAATTTCTTTGCCTCTTGGAGCGCGACCCACAAACTTGACGTTTGTAACTTGCATTAACTCTTTAAGTATCAAATCGCCTCCTCGGTCACCGTCAAGCAATGCAGTTGCTGGTTTTTCTTTGGTGAGCTTCTTTATCGACTCAGGAACCTTAGCGCCTTCAAGAGCAACAGTGTTGAAAATTCCGCAACGCATCAAGTTAATTATATCAGCGCGTCCTTCAACAACAATAATTTCTTTGGCAGCATCTAATCCGGGACCCGCAGGCAAATCTTCCGGACCATATTTTTCAACTTTGCCAACCTTCATAGTTTCAGAGATTTCTTTGTAAACGTCATCGACACTTGGCATTGATTCTATAGTCCACTTATGAAGGATTTCTTTTGCTCGATCAATAATTATTTTTCTGCGTGCCTCGCGAATGTCTTCTATTCTGTCTATGCTTACTTTTGCAGAGCAAGGACCGACACGATTGATGCTTTCTATACTTGCTGCTATCAGCGCTGTTGAAACCCTATCTAAACTTGTCGGAATAGTTATTGACCCATTTGTCTTATCATTTTTTGAGTGTAAGTCAATTTCAATTCTGCCGATACGTCCTGTTTTTTGGAGTTCTCGCAGATCAAGTTCAGGCCCAAAAAGCCCTTCGGTTTGACCAAAAACTGCGCCTATAACATCGGGTTTTTCAACTACGCCTTCTATATCAAATCTCGCGTGTATAACGTACTTTATCGTAAATGTTTGGGATGTTCCCGTAAGTGTGCACTTCCTATTTGTGAATTATTTAATTATGTAAATCACATAAAGCGAGCTTACTCGCTATGATGAGATTTTTAATATTTGATTAGTTTGATAATTTTAGGTGCATGCAGTTTAATAATACTTGTGGTTTTCAAATCTTTAATTAAGTTCATCTAGTTTCCACGCACGGCGGGATTTTGGCAAAACTCCTTTGAACCTTAGAATGGGGATTTTGAATTTGTTACGCTTTCATTAACTACTATAATTATGACTTTACCAATTCCACGGAAATATGCTGGGATAGTATATCAGAAGCACTACGATAATGAGCGCTGCTATTAGAATACCTGTAATTATGCCCTTTTTTGCGTTATTTGATATTCTCTTTCTCGGCGAAGATGTTTTGTTATGGGCATTTGTCTGGGCTGTTGCCTGAGTTACTGGAAGTGGTGAACTTTTCTGAGGTATGGCTTTTCCACAATATTTGCAAAATAAAGCGTTATCTTCAATTTGTTTACCGCAAAATGGACAAAACATTTGAAAGTTGTCTCCATTTGTTAACTATGAAGTCGGGGCAATAAAGTTATCTTCTTTTGTTTCTTTTCGTTATCTTCTTTTAGAATTATTATTTTCGAATCGTAATCATTCTAAGATCAATATTTCTAATTCATAATTGATTAATTGTTAAGTTAGTTATCTACTGCAGCCGAGGACCGGTCATGCAAACGCCCGAAAACGAATGCCAAATCACTGACATTTTAACAGAGCTCACTCTTTCAGACAAGAAAAGCACAATTAGGGTTTTGCACGTTGATGATGACTTATTTCTTCTAGAAACTTCAAAGATGATATTGTCTGACGAGAATAATTTTGAGATAGATGACGCTACATCTGTTTTTGAAGCGCTTAAAAAAATGGAATGTCAAAACTATGATGCAGTAATTTCTGACTTTGAAATGCCGGTGAAGAATGGATTAGACTTTTTGAAGATACTTAGAGAACAACAAAATGATATTCCTTTTATTTTGTTTACTGGAAAAGGAAGGGAGGAAGTCGTTGTTAAAGCGTTGAATCTGGGTGCTGATCGCTATATCAACAAGAATGGCTCTCCTGAAACTGTATACTGCGAATTGGCAGATGCTATTAACAAGTCAGTAGAACGTAAGAAGTCTAAGCAGATGCTCATTAAGTCAGAAATTAAGTATCGCACACTGGTTGAGAAGTCAACTCAGGGGATATTAATTGCTCAAACGTCTCCTTTGAGAATAGTTTTTGCCAACTCCGCTTTGCAAAATGTTTTGGGCTTTTCTGTTGAAGACTTGAAATCACTCTCTCCGATAGGTGTTGCAAGATTAATATGCGATGACGATAAAGAAGTTTTTTTTAGGCGTTTAGAAGGACTATTGCATGGAGAGCAACCTAAGTCAAATCTCGAGTTTAGGGCTGTAAGAAAAGATGGGTCGATTGTTTGGCTGGAAGCATTTCCAAACAGAATTGAATATATGGGAGAACCAGCAGTTCAAGGCATGTTTTTAGATATAACACAACGCAAGAAGGCTCAGGAGAATCTTCTGGAAAGTGAGGAAAGATACAGAGTACTAGCGAATTCCCTACCGGACATTGTTTTTGAAGCCGACGCTAATGGAACAATTGTATATGTCAACGATAAAGCCTTTGAGATTGCTGGTATTTCCAGCAAGAACCTCGAAAAAGGATTGAATATCCTTGAGTTTATTGTTCCTGAAGATAGAGACAGAGCAATGAAAAACATTCAAAAATTATTGACTACTGGTAGCTACGTTTCTGCTGAGTACACTTTCCTAAAGAAAGACGGGACAACTGCACCTATAATAGTTACCGCAACACCCCGATTTTCAAAAAACAAGATAACAGGGCTTAGAGGGCTGGCAATCGACATAACTGAACGAAAGAAAGCCGAAGAGTCTCTCAAAGAAAGTGAAGAAAAATTCAGAACGCTCGCGGAAGAATCACCTAATATGATCTTCATAAATGTGGCAGGCAGAGTACTTTACGCTAACAAAAAATGCGAGGACAACATGGGAATAAGGCGAGCCGAGTTATATTCTCCTAACTTCAACTTCCTTTCACTAATTTCACCGGAAGATTCTGAATTGCTCAAATCTTCTTTCGCAAAACATATGAACGGCCAGGCTGTTCCCCCTTACGAATATGCTCTCGTAACTCGATTTGGAACAAGAATTAATGCAATAATAACGACAAAGTTGATAGATTATAATGGCGAGAAAGCTATTCTTGGAATTGTAACCGACATTACAGAACGT
>DATIXS010000108.1:0-5116 GCA_035518335.1 Candidatus Acidiferrum sp. | reverse complement strand
AACTGAAGCTAAATCAGCCGCGCTGAGAGATTTTGATGTTAGAAGTCTCTATACGGGTGATTCTGCAACTGGTTCAATAACTGACAGCGTAACTATAATCTCTACTAATCAAGGCAAAACAATGAGTTACGGTGGTCCCGCATCGAAATTGGGCAAGTTCGTTGGATATTGCACCAGAAAAGCCGTGTCTGAAGCCATAGTTAAACAGGAACCTTTTTGGAAAAACCGAACCGTGCTAGATAGGTTAAAAGAGAGGCATCTTCCTGTCGAAAAGCTAGCTACTGAAGTATCAAAAATCGAAGGCTTAATTATTGATGCCAAGGGTTTAGAGGCTATTCTGAAAGGCATGCCTGCTGCTTCAGCCCTCTTATTGGCGGCTGCCAAAATGGATGATGATTACAAGAAGAATTTATTGTCTGCTGAGCTTGGAGATTTAGAAAGGGTAATTAAATACTTTGATAACCTTGCACACTTAAGCATTAATTCCTCTAAACCTATGGGTTCTGATTTAGTTGATTTGCCCCCGTATGTGAAGCATGTATTAATCAGTATCATGCAAGAAGCTTATTCAAAACATTAACAAAAGAAATTTGCAACGGTTTTAGCATTGAATTTGTCTCACTTGCTAACTGTATTCCCATTATAGCGCAATAGTTTCTGTTAATCAGTTGCTGGTAGGTTTGCCTAAAAAGTAATCGCGCACAGAATTGTTTTTTATTCGATTAATTTTGTAGTTTTGGTTTTCAGCACTTACTGTATGGTGCACGAATTCACCAAAAAGACTTAAATAACTTGCAAATTTATTCGCTTGTAAAACAAGAGATAAAATGGTGTATCAAACTTGAAATTCGGCGTATTTCTTTATCAACCTGAGCCTGTTGAAGGCGTCGATTACAACTTCTATCGTCTAAAATCAGAGTCAGGAATTGTTGGAAAACCCAACCCAAAAATGTACACTAACATAGCATGCTTCGGGGACAATTTCATGGCGGCTAAACGCCCAGATTGGGTCTCTGTAAGCTCATTTGGCCCAGCACTGCGCACAAACAAACACTATAATCTCCGCTGGGATGTAGTATGTATGACTAATCCAGAAGCCCGAGAATATAACTTGAAAATCATAGCTGAATCGGCCAAAGCTACTCCAGGCATCAGCATTAGCAGTCAACACTTTGCAGACCAAGGTTTCTGCACCTGCCCAAGATGCATAGAGCAACAAAGTAAAAGCGGCTTAAGCTGGGTTGCATGGCGTGCAAAAACAGTAACTGATTTCCTATCAGAAGTTAAAGAAGTAGTCCCAGGCAAACCACTCTTCGTAAACTGTCTTCCTGATCCATTATTGGGCAAGGAACGCTTCGGATACGACTTTGAATCCATGGCACAATATGCTGACTACTTTGTCATACCAATGTTCAGCAAAGCATACCCAACCCCCTGGTATTGGGAAACAATAGCAAGAGGGTACAAAAGCTTCCTAAAGAAACCCGTCTATGTGAACTTCTATGTCCGTGGTCCAAACGAAACATGGGACACAGTGGCACCGACAAAACAAGTAATGACTGTTGCTACCCGTGTTGCAAGACAAGGAGTCGACGGCATAATATTCCTAGCAGAGAAAGCCGACTACATTCGGGAGTTCCAAAAGAACGCTGTTGCGGACAAAGAAACACGTGAGTTCCTCAAAGACCACAACGGCGACGAAGTTCTAGAACTCGTAAACCGATGGGAAAAGATGCTAAAAGCATAACATTTTCCTTTCTTTAATTTATTTGATTTTACTATTTAAATCAGAACAAATTGAATATTTCTTGTCTTTTACAAATATTTCCAAAGATTGCTATTTGACCAGGTTTTATTGTCCAGACCGAATAGGATTTTAATATTCCTTAAAACTGCCTTCTCTGCTTTTTGCCATCCTATTTAGAAAACTATATAATGCGTCTTAACGTCTAACCACTCAATACCGAAGGGCGAACCACAAGTGAAAATTACTCTTATTAATCCACCTTATCCGCCAAATGTGCATTCACATCCACCCTTCATCCCTCTTGGCTTAGCTTACCTTGGAGCTGTAGCTCAAAAAGAAGGACATGATGTAAATGTTATCGATTGTCAAGCCGAAAAACTCACCTACGAATCCTTCAGAAGCAGAATTAGTCAAGTAAACCCAGATATCATAGGGGTAACAGCTACAACATTGCTCTACAAATCAGCGATGCAACTAATCAACATCGCCAAAGATATACATCCACAAGCCGTAACAATGCTTGGCGGAAGCCACGGAACATTCTGGGATGAAAACGCACTCAAAGAGTATCCAAGCCTAGATATAGTCGTGCGTAGAGAAGGCGAAATCACTTTTATAGAATTACTTAACAAACTTCAAAGCAAAAGTAGCTTAACAGATGTTTTGGGTATAACCTTCCGCAATAAAGACGGCTCAATAATGCGTACTGAGGACCGATTATTCATCCATGACTTAGACGCTTTGCCTTTTCCAGCACATGATCTTCTTCCCCTTGATTCTCTAAAACGCATGGGCAAAATTCTTTTTCCACTTATTACCAGTCGAGGTTGTGTCTATTGGTGTGACTTCTGTAGCACTGTGCGCATGTTTGGGAGAGGGTACCGGTGGAGAAGCCCAAAAAATGTTGTCGATGAAATGCAACTTATCCATGACAAATATGAAATTGATCAAGTTACTTTCTATGATGATGCCTTCACAGTAAACCGCGATCGGGTACTAAAAATCTGTGAGGAACTTCATGCCCGAAAATTGAACATGACTTGGGATTGTGGAACACGAGTAGACATGGTTGATCGGGAACTGCTTAAAACTATGCATGATGCAGGATGCATAGCGGTTTGGCTAGGTGTTGAATCAGGTTCAGAAGCAATGCTAGGGAAAATGAACAAGAAAATAAAACTAGATCAAACGCGCTTGGCCTACAAAACAGCACAGGAAGTGGGATTAATGACGATCGCCAACGTTGTGCTTGGTTTTCCAGGGGAAACAGAACAAACAGCGAAAGAAACGATCCGATTCGTAAAGCAACTAAACCCCGATGACGTCGGATTTTACGTTGCAACACCATACCCTGGAACACCTATGTACGAACAAGTCATTAAGAACGGGTGGCTACGAGTCACCGACTTTGACAAATACGACACCGCAGGACCAACTTTTGAAACCCCACAGTTAAGCATGGAAAAACTTGCAGAAATCCGCTACAAAGCCTACCAGCAATTTTACCTGCGACCTGGATACGTTTTTCATATGATGCGTAAAGGCGGAACGTATGGAAAATCAGCAGTAAAAACTTCAGCGGCTTACTTGCTCAGGGCTTTGCACATTAGGCTCTCTTAATTTTCTTATTAAGGCAACTACAGCAAAAATCAGTACCACCGCACTAAGCGAAACTGTAATTGAAGTAAAATTAATACCGATAGGCGAGAGACCTAAGAATAACCCTACAAGCCCATCTAAGCCAAAACTCAAAGCAATCGATAAAACTAATTGCTCAATGAAGTCAAGTCTACTTTTGCCCGTAAACAAGATGTTAATTAAACAATACCCTGGCAAGAAAGAGACGAAAACAAAAGCAAAAAAGTAACGAAAAACAACAAGCAATGAATCGCTTGGAATAAGATAGGTTCCAATTAACGTTAAAGCGGTGAAAACAAAGATAATTTCAAACCATTTGAGCGGTTTCAGTTTTTAGCACTTCAAAAAGACTAAAACATAAAAAATAAAGGAAGGAAGTTTACATGAAGGCCTTATAGATTGGATGAGTTTCATCTACTGGTCTTGTTCCAAGGTCGCCTGCGGCTGAAGCAATGTATGTGTCTGTTACTGCGACTGCTGGGAATACCCATTCTGCCTGTTCTGCGGGTCCAATCATTAGCCAGTTTGCGCCTACTACTTGCATAATTGCGTTTGTTGCAGTTCTGCATCCGGGGCGGAATTCTTTAGCGAAGTTTGCTTTTACCCAACCCATGGTTGTAACTACGTTTCCACTGCCTAAGCCAACTGGGTGACCATACTTCTCTTTCATGATAGGTATAGTTCTGACAGCAGTGCCCATGTCTGGTTCGAATGCTGGAATTGCAGTGTCAATTAGTGGCTTTGTGATTCCACCTTTTTCTGCCAATGCTAGAGCTTCTTGGATAACCTTCATTTTGCCTTCGAGAGTGGTATCTTTTGGATCGTCAGCAAGCACTATGGACATTTTGATGCCGCTTTCTTTCAAGTTTGCCAATTCCACATCGGTTACACCTTTGTATACTGAGTTGTAGAGGCACCTGTCTGCAAGACCCATTTTCTTTGCCAATTGTGCAGCGAGCATGCGTGTTCTCGGGCTCATTGCATCAAGCATAAGTGGTGCATCACTGTGTTTCGCAACGAAGTCAATGTACTTCTCGAAAGCGATGTCAGTTGTTCCGACTATATCGAAAGCGAATTGTACACCGGTAATGTCGCTTTGGGTTTGCATTGTGTTGATTATTTGTTCAGCTACTTTTGCATCAAAAATGCCTTTGTTTGCATCAGATACCATTTTCTGGCCCAGCCAAAAGATAGACCCAATTAAAAAAGTGGGTAATTCTCCTGGTTGACCGCCGACTTTTGCTCTTCCAACAGTATAGATATTTTGTTTTGTATTGAATTTAAAGGACATTTTTCCACGTCTGATGGATTTATTTCTTGCCCAGTGCTTTCTTTGCTAATTCTGGGGCCTCTTCCTTGTTTTTGCCAAAGAGTGCACCTATTGCGTCAGCATCTTCTTTTTTAACTGCAGCGCCACCCATGATTATTGCGATTTTGCCTTTCAATCCGGCAGCTTTCAATAATTCGTCAAGTTTTGCAAGATTGTTTTTTGCAGGTACTGTGTTTACTGAAATTGCGATAATGTTTGCATTGTTTTCTTTTGCTTTATCAACGAAAACTTGCGGGGCTACACTTTTGCCAACGTCAATTGTTTTGAATCCTGCGCGTTTTAATGACCTTCTGACTGCTTCTTTTGCAGTGTCATGCATGTCTGGTTCAATGTTTCCTATTACGATAACGCCTAGTGGATTCTCTGGTTCTGGAGGCTCTTTTTCCATCATAGATTTAAGC
>DATIXS010000107.1:0-4786 GCA_035518335.1 Candidatus Acidiferrum sp. | reverse complement strand
GGCTGGGACTTCATGCCAAATAAGCGCGTCCATAACTAGCCCATTTAAAACCGTCATCACATGATGAGTTTCTGCAAAGCCAAGTTTTTGAGTAGGGTCTTCTTTGTAGCCTTCTTTTATTCCGTACTTTGCCGCGGTTGGATGGCCAAAGCTACCGCCTCCATGTACAATTATCAGGTTATCAAGATCTGCCCGTTTTATTTCTTCTGCTAAACGGTTTATTATTTCTGTTTTTGCGGCTAATGGTTCTGCTTTGTCTGTGATGGCTGAACCGCCGATTTTCAGGATTATTGGTTTCGCGTCGTTCAAGTTCTATGCACCTTTACCTTTGATATTAGAGCACTTATTGAAAAGCATTACCGAGAATGGAATATTGGCAAAACTTTGGGTGAACAAGAACTAAGAAAAAAAACTAATAGATTTTGATAATGCCATTTTCAATGATAATTTTGGTGCCTGTTTTGATTTTTGAGATATCAACTTTGTCAACGCATGGGATTTCGCTAATTATGGCTCCGACGGCAACAACGGTTTCACATTCTTTGTTTATCATACCTGCAGGGGCCGTGCCGTTTTTCTTCATGCGATAGAGCGTATATGAGCCTACGGTAGAGCCTTTCCCTGTTGGAAACACGAGGATTTTGTCTTTGACGCTTTGCCCTTGCAATTCATGTCCTTTTTCTATTACAATTCCTGTATTTGGATCTACTCCGCCGTAGAACGATATGGGCTGTATAGTGACGATGGCTTGGCCTTCGCCTTTGCCTTTCGAAATTAATCTGCCCTTTAGCTGTTCCATTTTCCAGTCACCGCAGCTTGGACGCAATCTTCAATACTGCCCATTTTAGTTTTCATGTTATTCTGTCTTGAATAAAAGCACCCTTTCGCCGAAGTTGTTGCAAGAGATTTGAACCTGCCTTTTAACGGTGCTACTGCCATACATGTGTCGCAAGCGAATTTGGCCCCAGATGCTTCAATAATTTTAGTGTAGCCGCGTTTATCAGAATGTTGTTTGGCCGTTCGTGATGTGGCAACCCAAAATTCCGTGCCTCCAGCAACTTTTTTCCCTTTCAACAATTCTGCCACCTTCGCGATTTCATTGACCGAACAATGAGGGCAACCAACGCACACTAACTCAATGTCTGTTACAACGTCGTTGATGGCATCATATGCATTCATAATGTCATCTTGCTCGACTATCACTGTCTCTTTCGGTTGAGTCTGCAATTCAACTCCAGGAGTTACGCCTTTCATATAGAAAAGTGGTTTTGCACCGTAAGTAACAACAGACGCACAGAAAGACTTGAGTTCATCAAGATCAACCGATTTTATGCCTGTAATGTAAGAAATTTTGTTTTCTGCCTTTTTGCCAATCGCATAACCCAATGCTCCCCAATCTGAAAGTTTGGTTATTTCAGCGTTTACCTGCACGTGAACATCGGGAACTCTGTTTTCATTCAAATGCAATCCGTAGCAAGGTGTTTTTCCCACGAATGCCGCTGCTAATGCGGATGGGCCGCCTTCGCGATTAGTCTTTGCCCCTATCACAGAGTTCGCAAAAGTGACAGCTGAGCTTTCAGACCAAGCGAGGTGTTCTCCATAAAGAGGTAAATTACCAATCAAGTAGGGTGTGCAGGTGCAACTGACAAGTATGCCCATGCGTTCGAAAGCGTCAATTACAAGGTTTTGTTTTTCAGCAAACTCTGAGCTAATTCCCAATTGTTGCCAGTTTTCCAGATCCATGCCCGCAGGGTTCAGGGTGGTTAACACTTTTACTCTGCCGTCTTTGGCTAACTCATTGAGGAACTCTAACCCTGCGTCGCCTAGATTATGGTAAGACACTCCGGCAACTTGGACGCTGCCTACTTTAATTAGGCTTTTTGCACCGTAAATTTCACCAAGAGCAGTAAGAATTTCCATGCTTTTCTGGACAGCGTAACCTTCCTCACCCTGCAACATTTTCTGTTCTTGCTTAGTTAACTGCATATTCATCACAGGTATTTGCTTAAATCCACTTTAACGTATTGTTCTTTTTTGAAGCCCTTACCAGTTGTTACAAGAGGGACAGTTGCGTCTAAACCTGCCTTAGCGGTCGTCGCTTTCTTGCCCTCGGTCAAGTCGCCTGATGGATCAAGCGAAGAACCAGGCTGATCAGAAAGAATAACTGCATTCTTATCCGCTTGGAATCTTGTGGCGATAGCCCATTCCACATCATGAGGATCATAAATGTTAATGTCTTCATCAACTACAACACAGTGTTTAAGAGATTTGTGTCCTTCAAAAGCGGCGAAAATCGCTTTTTTGCCATCATCACCGTTTTGCTTTTTAATCTGGATAACAGCATGGAGCCAACTGCATCCGCCGGGGGTGATGTATACGTCTTTGCATTGACAAACTTTGTTAACTTCATTGTAAATTGTGGGTTCTTTTGGCATACCCATGAGAAATTTGTGTTCGTTTTTGCCCGCAAGAATAGTTTGATAGATTGGATTCTTTCGGTGGGTAATACATTTGATTTCCACAATTGGTTGCTGACGTATACGGTCAACTACTCCAGTTAAGTCCAAAAAAGGTCCTTCAGTTGCTTTCTCCTTGGTAATGCGACCTTCAAGTATGAACTCGCATTCCGCTGGAACATCCAAATCAATAGTTTTGCACTTGACAAGCTCTGTTTTTTCTAGTGCATTAGCCATTCCCAATTCATCTATTCCTTTAGGTAGGGATGTTGCAGCTGAAAGCAGTATGGCAGTTGAGTTGCCTAAGCAAATGGCTATGTCGAGTTCCCCGCCGGCTTTTTTGAGAGCTGTGTCAGTTCCTCGATCTTCAACGATTCGCGCAACGAAATGGTTTTTGTCTTTGAGCATTAGACGGTGAAAGCACATGTTTCTGCCAAGCTCTGGGTCTTTGATGATGGTTACTGCTGAGGCGATGTATTTTCCCCCATCCTTTTCGGTGTAGTGCATTATTGGGAGCGTTGTTAAATCAACATTGGTTTCCACGACTTCTTGGCAAACGCCTTTTGTAACTACTTGTGCAGGCACAGGTTGTTGAATGGCATCGGAAAGTATTGGCAGCAATTGCTTCTTGCTTATTCCGAGTGAATTTGCGATTAAGTCTTTAGAGGAAACAAGACCTGCGACAACGGGGTAACTTGATTCTTTTATTTTCTCAAAGTAAACTGGTTTCTCTCCTATAGCATCAATTATTCCTGCAATCTCAAACTCGGTGGAAACAGGCTTTGTTATTCTTGTTAACTCGCCTTTTTTGTCCAACACTTCAATAAAGTTTCTAAACCCCAATTTGCATCAACCTTAGTATTTTTCAATTCCAATCTTTGTACTAAGGACTTCAAATCCCAAAAACTTAATGGCACTTAAAACTTTGCCTTGCAATTCTTTCCCAGGTGTTAGCGCTACCATGCATCCCCCGCCTCCTCCACCTGTAAGCTTTGCGCCAAAAGCACCTTGTTTCCTCGCTAAATCAACTAAGGAATCAAGTTCCTTGCTAGATACACCGATTTCTTGAAGTAGACGATGGTTTTCATCCATAAGATCGCCAATTTTCTTAAGATCATAATTCTCAAGTGCCCTACGTCCAGCCACTGCCACGTTTTCGGCCTGTTTGAAAATGGGGTCATATTTCTGAGGATTTTTCTTTTTGCGGTCAGCCACACCCTCAACCATGGCTTTGGTGTTAGCGACTTTGCCGGTGCTGCCAATAACAATTTCGATTGGTCTGCGTAAGCGCAGTTTTTCTATCTTGTCTGGTCCGCCAGCTAAATCTTTTTTAAACCACATTAAACCGCCATAAGTTGCAGCGGTGTTATCAATTCCTGAAGGGTTACCCGCATATGCTTTCTCTGCTTCATATGCGATTTGATTAATTTTTTCATCAGGAATTTGCATGTTAAGCTCTTGAGCAATAGCTCGTGCAATTGCAACGCTGCTTGCTGCGGAAGCGCCTAAACCGCTAAAACCTGGCAGGGTTCCGCCGATCCAAATGTCCAAGCCGATTTTGGGGTCAATACCCATTGCTTTTAGCATTCTCTCGATTGATTCAATTTGTTGAAGACGTTTTTCTTCGCTGTAGCCTTTAGCGGTTTTTCTTTCATCTTTAATTTGTAACCCTTTGATGTCTTTTTTTGCTTCAGCGTCGGTTGTTGAATCAATGGCTGAAACGACTCCTGGTAAGCCATGGACGACAAAGTGTTCACCGAATAAGATCACTTTTCCGTAGCCTGATCCTTTGCCCATTTAACTTTACACCTTGAATGGAAGTTATTGCACCCATGGAAATAAAAACATTCGTTTGTAATCGTTTTGAGGTAATTAATATTTCAATGTTTTTAGTTAGGGGGAAAAATTTAGGTTAGGCAGGTCAAGCCAAGGCTAACAGAGACAAGGAAGAGAAGTATGGTGGGCAAGATTCCTTATCCAAAGTTAGCAGCCAAACCGCCTAACTCGATGGCTACCCTGATGATTCTTTTTCCGTGATTTGCTTATGATTTGAGAGAATATAAAATAATGTTGTTGCACTCTGATATAACAACCGCTAAGTTGACCTGAGTGTCTTGTTTTTCTTGTGAAAATACTTTAAGAGTATTTGCAAATTGAAATTAGAATGAGAATGACAATTGGAGGAAGCACTGTATCCTCTTTCTTCTAAGCAAGTTTGCAAAAGTTTTTTTATCATGTTAAGAAATATAGAAAAAGGAAAAACTATAGTTAATACGGAATGGTTCCATCTGTGAGTGAAGAAATAGATAAATTAATTCAGAAAAAAGAAT
>DATIXS010000106.1:0-2029 GCA_035518335.1 Candidatus Acidiferrum sp. | reverse complement strand
ATGAATTTTTTCAACGCCGATAAGCGCATTGCCTACGTCATCTAAGCTTACATCTTTGTAGCGACCACCGAAAGCGTAGATTTGAACAGACCTGTTGAAGAAGAACTTGTATAAGTCAATGTGGACTCCGTATTTTAGAAGGCAAACACGTTTACCAACCTCTATTGGAATTTCGTTTCTTCTGAAACCCAGGTTCATGGCTCGGTGGGTAAGGTAGCGGAGGTCAAAGTCGTCTCCATTAAAAGTTAAAATGAATGGATAATCCGAGAGAATTGCAAATGTTTTTTTAAGTAAATCTTCTTCGGTTTCGCAGTATTCTATGTCTATGTCTGCTGCCAGATGTTGGTTGCCTTCTCGAAGACCTTCACGCTTGAGAATTAACACTTTTTTTTCGCCATCTGAACTGTAAACTGACACTGCGATTACTGGGCAGGCTGCTTCTCGAGCGTCAGGCATTCTTGTGGATAGAGGCGAATATACTTCTATGTCTACGGCGGCTCTGCGGAATTTTGGTGCAGGATACTCTAAGAGTTTTGCCCACATTTCAGCAAAGTATCGTTCTTCATCTGTACAGTCGTTGAAAAGAGTTTTTATTTTGTTCAGGTTTTCTGTAGCTTCTTCAATCAATTTTGGAATTAAATTGTTGTCTTTAACCTCATATATCATGCCTGGCAAAAGTTGGCGATCATAGATGTACGATTGATAATACTTTATTTTTGACTCCCAAACTTTAGTATCGCTGTCCTCTATTCTGCATCCGCACACGTTGGGGTAATCTTCGGGAATTATGTCCCTTATTGTTCCAGTTGGTCTTCCCCCGATTGTTAAAGGGTCTTTGGCGATTATTTTGACTATATCAATAACCTTGTTTTCTAAGGGGTCAAACTTTTTTATTTTTTCAAAAGCATAGAAGCCTTCGTGATTTACTATTCGATCGAATTTGCTTAATTTCTCTTTTGTTAAGTTGGTTAAGCAGTACGGTTTGTGGCCTGTGTTATCATACCAAAAGTAGATTTCGCCTGATTCAGGTTCATAGAGCTTGATTACTGCTTTCTTTTGACGTCCATCATAAGAGGCTGAAACAAAATATGATGGCGGCAGATTTTCAGGTGCCATAGGCGGAAAAGTTCGTGGCTTCTTTAATTTGTTTTTTTCAGCTTTAGCGATGAAAGGAGTTGATGGTGCTGGGGCTTCTGCTTTAGCTTGTTCTTTTATCACAGGTTTAGCTTTTTCACTGCAATAATCTAAGAGAGTTCGCGTCATCCCCAATTTGACCTTAGCCTTCTTATGACACAAGGAGACTAAAATCTTTGCTTACTGAGAATTCCAAATTTGCCTTTTGATTGAATTACCAAAATGTATGTAGAAAGATGAAATAATTCGTATTTCTATATCAAATCTGATGTTAAGATCTTTATGCCGTTCAAAGAAAAGGTTCATGCGTCTTTTGAATGTGGTTATTAACTTCTTTTTCATGATCGAAGATTTTGCCGCACTTTGCACACATATATTGTCCTGCTTTGGTTTGTGAATTACTTCGACGTTTAACCGCTTGACTCATTACTATCATTCCGCACTAAAGAAAAAAGGAAAAGTCACATAAACTAATTTGTGCAGACATACTGTTACGCACTATATCCGTTTTGTATGTTTCTTTCTACAATTATTTCAGGTCAGAGATGTCCGCCCTTCACCATCATTCTGCTGGCTTTACTTATTGCCATTTTTTTCATTTAGCCTTCTTGAAAAACGCTCCCTCCATTTTAAGTGCCTAAAGATAGGTGGTTGTTTCCATGGAGTTGTGGTCAGCCAGTTTTGAATTCTTATTTAGAAGCATCATATCTTTTCTATTGCGTGAAAATTATTGCTTAAAGATGCCTGGACAATCGCGATTGAAACCCTAAGTTGGATGGACATGCAGAAGCTAAGCGAACGTTTAGCCCTAGCTAGGACTGTCAAGCAGCTCGGCTCAAAAGATTCAAACGCGATTCGTTATGCCTACGGTTTAGTCGTTGAAACTACACGGCAC
>DATIXS010000105.1:0-5514 GCA_035518335.1 Candidatus Acidiferrum sp. | reverse complement strand
ATTTGGTGCATCAACAGTTTGGAATTTGAGATCGATCTTCATGGGGGCATTGCAGAAGTAGACACCGCTTATCCAGAAGTAACTGTCACGTTTGTTCTGTAGAAAATCAACGTAATCCGTGGAGCCAGCCACAATTTCAGCTTTATATGGTATTGCGGAGGCAACTGACTCAGTTTTTATAGAGCGTTTTGCATCGCGACTGCGTTCCTGTGTGTCGACAGATTCTGTTCCTCCGCCAACGTCAAGCTGGTATGTCTCACTTATTTTTACTCCATTGTCTGAAAGCAGTTTAAGAAGTGTTTTGTGTAAGGAAGTGGAGCCTACCTGATCTATTAGATCGTCGCCGACCAGCGGAAGTTTAGCATCAACAAATCGTTTCGCCCATGCAGCGTCGCTGGCTATAAAGTTTGGAGTAGCGTTGACGAAACCGCATCCTGCATTTAAGGCTTGTTCTGCATACCATTGCGAAGCTTGTGTGGCCCCGCTTGGCAACAAATTAACCATGACTTCAGCACCTGCATCCATGAGAACCTTAATAACGTTCGCATCAGCAATTTTGCTGACTTTTACAATAGCTTTACTTGAATTGCCCAAGCCATCAAGCAAAGATCCCTTGTTAACCGTTACGCCTGTTGAAGCCAGATCAACAACTTTAGGAGCATTATTAGGCAAAGCAAAAATGGCTTCTGAAAGATCTTTTCCAACTTTACGTTCATCCACATCAAAAGCCGCAACCACCTCAATATCTTTGGGGCTTAGACCAGCCAAAACGGGGTTGCGAAGTCCAACAAAATCTTCAGATTTCTGGAATTTGGAGTAGTATTGAATGCCTTGGATGAAGGCAGAGGCGCAGTTTCCAACGCCGATTAATGCGACTTTTACTTTGGACACATGATGCACCTTGTTTGGCTTCTCTATTTGCGAATCCCCTTTAAAAAGCTACGGTGTTCACATGCTCTAATAAAATAATCATCGAAACCCTTTCTGAATTTTTACACTCTTTTGATAACATCATAAGAAACGCTTATTAAATGACGCGGATTAAACCTTAGAAGCCAGAGGTTTTGGGCGAGTAGATCAGTCTGGCATGATCGCCACGTTGGCATCGTGGAGGTCCCGGGTTCAAATCCCGGCTCGTCCACCATTTTATCTCAAACCTGACGGGCAAGATTGAGCCATAAGAAACCTTATGAATTAGCGCTGCAAAAAGCATTGTAGGAGGACTCGATTGGTGTCAAGTTCTGAGAAACAGTTGGGAATCGTTAAAAACGTTGTTTTGCCGCTTGATATTAACACTAGGTATGACTTTTATTTTACGGACAAGCGTGTTGCGATAGTTTGTATGGGTAAAGCAAACCGTTTCGAATCTGAGACGTTGGATCGAGTTTCCTTAATGCCCTCAGCATTCGGAATACCTTCACCCGCATCATCATACGTGGAAAAGATACAGGAGATACAATCGATTGACGAGAAAATAAAAAACTGGTCCCTAGACGATATTTTAAAGCTAAGCAAAAAAAGCTGTTTCTACACCCATGAAGAAATCGAAGAAGTCAAATTAATTTTGGGGCACAAACCCAAATTCATCATACAAAGTAAAGAATGTGAATCCAAGTTTTCGCCTAATGAAGAGCAGTTAAAGCAACTAATCGAAATATTACCTACAATTGAAACACTTAGAAATAAATTCTCAATTGCCGGAAGCTGGAACATAATCCAGGAAATATTCAGGGCGCCACAAGAATCATTCTGTAAACAATGTGGTGCGTCTCTCGGTTGAACAATTAGTTGAGTAACTATCTACATGTCAAAGATCGGATTTAAGGTATTTTAATTTTAGAAATTGGATTTAGCATAAGTCTTAAGTTGTTCAAAACACTTTTGCCTTAAGGAAAATGACAGTATGGACACTTACGGCTTGGCTAATTTATTTCTAAGTTTCGCCAGCATAATAAATTTTGTAGCTTTGCTGTTAATGCTCAGAGCTGTCATTAAAAACAGAAAAGTACTCCGTGGATACAGTATTCTTGGTTCATTCTTGACGTTTGTATCTATTGTTGGCTTTGAAATTGCTTATTACCTGCTTGGAAACTTTATTGGTTTTGCATTTGGGTGGGCAACGGTTGCATTCTGGTTCGTGGCATTCCTCTATAGCTTACGCCAAAGACTGAAAGGAACTGAAGAACAGAAGAAAATGGTTGAGCCTTAACTATCTGGAAACTGAATTGTGAATTTTGCGCCTTTTCCTTCCTGACTTTCAAAAGTGATGGTACCACCATGCGCTTCCATTACTCGTTTGCAAACAGCCAAGCCAAAACCTTGACCTCTAGGTTTTGTTGTAAATAAGGGGGTGAAGATTTGTGTTTTTATTTTTTCCGGTATTCCCAGCCCAGTGTCTTCGACAGTAACTGTTACTTGTCCAACGGAATTAGTTTGCGATTTTATCGTTAAATTTCCACCGTTTGCCATTGCTTGCAACGCATTCGTTACTAGGTTAATTAGGACTCTTCTCAAAAGTTGAGGATCAGCTTTTATTTGAGTAAGATCATCTGCAACTTCTGTTAGCAATGTAATATTTGTTGGAATAACAATTGAAGAGATGACGGTGTTAACGAGTTCCTTTAGGTTAACTGGTTGTTTGTCAACTTTGACAGGGCGAACAAAAGCTTGCAAGTCAGAAACAATCTTGTCCATGTAGACTGCTTGCTCTTCTATTGTCTGCAGGCTCTCTTGTAAGTTGTTTTTGGCTTCACCTGGGGAAAGTGATTCGACCTCTTTTTTTGCCAAGTATAATTCGCCAGTTATCGTTTGAAGCGGATTGCGAAGGTCATGACCCACCATTCCCGCAGTTTGACCAATAGTTGCAAATCGCTCAGAATCTCTAAGCTGCTTAGTTCGCTCCTCAATAATATCTTGCAACATTCCTGCTTGCTGTTCTAGATTTTTTTGAAGCGCTTTCTGTTCAGAGATATCTCGGACAATGGACCATATTCCCACCACTTTTCCTTTGCCATCAGTTAATCGCCAAGTTCTAACAGAAGCTGGAAAAATAACGTTGTCTTTGCGTTTATATTCTCTTTCAAAAACTGTGGAATGCCCCGTTTGTAGCACTTTTTTTACGACTTTTTCTCTCTGTTCGTGCCATTTCTCCGGTAGCAGTTGTTGAACTGTCATATGTCTAAGTTCTTTCTTTGAGTAACCCAGCATTTTTGCGTAGGCTCTATTGCAGTCAACCATATTTCCATTGAGATCTCGTGCCATGATTCCGTCTTGAGTTGTTTCATAAAGTCTTCGGTATTTCTTTTCTGAAATGACAAGTTCCTGTGCCCATCTTTTCCGATCCTCAAGATCTCTTGCATTTTTCTTTTTTTGCTCGGTTATATCCATAAATACTGAAATCAAAAAGTCGTTTTTTGGGGGATAAGCGTAAACTTGATACCATCTTTTCTGAGATTTTCCGTAAGTTTGAAAATTTTGTGGAACGCCAGTTTTGGCTATTTTGCGATAGATATTTACCCAGTCTATTTCTCTTTTAAATTTTGGAACGAAACGAATTATTCCTTTTCCGATACGTAGTTTATTAAATATGTGGAAATCTTTGTAAGCCTTGTTGCTTCCAAGAAGAATTAAGTCAGGCTCTGTTTTTTGGTTACGCATAATTCGAAACAAAGCTACGCCTTGAGGCAAGTTATCAAATAAGATTCTGAATTGTTGACTGCTTATCCCTAACTCTTCAAACGAATCGCTAACGATATCGTCATTATTTATATTGTTCAAGGGTTTTTGTAAAGAATGATTTAATGGAGGAGCCTGTTTTTTAGATTTTGTTTGAGCAACATCGATAGAATTTACTATCTTATTACTCCCCCACCGTAATGACTTTAGTGAGTTAAGAGCATAAAAAACTTTCTAATATCTCATTAGTTAATAGATTCCCAAATTTAAATTAAAAAAAATGACGTTTCGATTTACTTTTGAATCAACCAGATTGAATAATCAAAAATTCCACAATTAGGCCGCAATGAATAATTTAATCCTGCCCATGAAAAGCGGCTTTTTGTGTTTTCCCAACCTCTAAACAGCAACGCTCCTCTTTTTCTTTGAAGACAAAATGATACTTTGCTCTTGTTACTGAGCATGAAAGCTTGATCAGCAGTCGCTTCGCTCCATCCACCTATTTTGTTTCCTATCAGTTTTACGCCATCGCCATCCAAATACGTATCAAAGGTGTTTGAGCCTTGCTCATTCAAAACCAAAAGCTCTTCACAACCGTCCAATGTCAAATCGGAAAAATCAGCTTTGACGCTTATTTCTGAAGCATGAATTTCGTAATTGACTTTTATTGCGCCTTTTGGTTTAACTCTTTGAAATTCTGTTTTTATTTTTGCTAGATTTCGCAGTTCCATGATTTCATTAAAAAATGGTGAGAATTTTTTGTTGCTCAAATACAATTTTTCGAATTTTTTTCGCGCTAGCGAGTAAACGTCGTCATCTATATAGGTCGATCGCCAAAATTTTTTCCTTGAAATCGCATCTAAAATGAAAGTTTTATTCACAATGAGGATTGATTGGTTTTTTTCGATTTTTACGTCCGCTGAACTGGAAAAATATGTTTTGTCATGGTATTTTACGACTGGAACTCCAAAGCCCATCCCTTCTTCGATCACTTCTTGGCCATCAACTACTAACACCAGACCCTTATGTAGGGGGGCTGTTTCCATGCAATGAGGACGAGAATCCTCGTAAAGCTCCACCGATAACCTGTTAGTTAAATTTACGTTAACAGGTTTTTGAACATAACTTGAATGCAGTTTTATTGTGGTTTCAAGAGAATTCACTTTTTTATACCTTTACAAACTTTTATTTTAGAAACTCTTTGTTTAAGTCATTTTTCTGAATGAACTCAATATTTAATAGGTATGATTACTAATGTTGATTTGATACAACTAGACTGTTACTTGCGACGTAAAATCAAAAGTAACGGACGGAGTTAAAGCTTGTGTTTTTGGATTACCTTTGGTTAATATGGATAGCATCTTCTCTTCTTTTCGTCAGATTCTATATTTATCTCTTAGCTCACCACAAAAAAATAATGGCAAAACCAATTAAGGAAAAGTTTGGAACCCCAAGAATAATTTTTCAGGTAACAACAAAAGGCAACATCGGAATTGTCCAAGAAACCATCAATAGAGTAAATTTCATTTGTGGTGAAATAAATTACAAAAAATATGATTTATGGGCTATTACTGATGCCCAGGAAAGATTTGAAGGATGCAGAACTGTCGTTGTTCCACAAGATTTCTCATGCAATGCAATCCACAAAGGAAGAGCTTTACAATATGCCGTTAACTTACGGAAAAAAGAAAAACAAAATGACAAAGACACTTACATTTTTCATCTTGATGATGAAAGCCTGATAACTAAGCAAACCCTGTGTAGCATACTTTCATTCTTGGAAGGAGATGATCCTAAACAGATTAGCGAGGGTCTCATAGTTTATCCAGTTCAAGAAAA
>DATIXS010000104.1:0-13336 GCA_035518335.1 Candidatus Acidiferrum sp. | reverse complement strand
TTTATTTCCAAACAATGTAAATCGGGATCAAACGACGGGATTAGACAGTACTCTTCCAATAGACTCATCAGTCAATAATCAGTCAAATAGTTTTAATCAAACTATTTTGACTGAACCCATTTCTTTAGAAAACTCAAACTTCACTACATATACTTATGGGGGTTATCTTGTTCAGCCGATTAACCTGAACCAATTCAATTTTTCTTTTCCTGATAGCACTAATCAGGGAGAGATGTCTGGATCAGATGCATTGGCTTTGAATACTTTCGCAATTCAAAAAATGGATTTTGATGCCGAGTTCATCTCACCTAAAATTGGTGCACTTGGGTTTGATGAGATGGCAATCTTTGCATCATCAGACACAATAACCTACAAGGGAGTAGAATTTGGAATAAGAATGGATTTGAATGATGGTTTTATTTATGGCTATGCCCAAGAACCAAATGGTATTACTGGAGATGTAAATTTTGTAATGCAACAGCTCATATCTAACGACGGAAGTATGCATCATTATTCTTTAATTTCAAATGGCTCAGGAGTCTCATTTTTTGTTGATGGAACAAACTATGGTTATTTGAGTTTTCCCAGCAACAGTGATTATTCTAATCTGCCTTTTTTTGTTCTTGCAGTTGTACACAGATTCGCTGATGACTGGGATTCCAGCGGCGATAACATGATAGTCGGAAACTTTTCCCTCAATCAACAATAAGAAAGATTTCTTTGTTTGACGCAATCAAAAAAACGGTTATGCTAACTGTTCATTGCCAGAATTCTTACATCGAGCTAACATTTCAACAACTAATCTCCAAGCGAAGATCTGCCATACTACTACAACGATAAACCGAGCAATAAGTCTCCAAAGTCTGATATGCTGATCAAGCTGCACTAAAGACGAAATTATTGAGGGGGAAACAAGGAAAAACAATTGAGGAATAGATGTGTTAAAGAACAGAAAAACTAGAGGAATCACCGATAGGAACAGGAAGTTACGGAAATCCAGCTTCTTGAATGAAAGGGCTATCAACGCTATTGGCAATATCACATTAATATTTGGTTCTGAAATCCATGAACGTGTCAGAAAAAAAACAAGAAGTAACCCAACCGCAGCTTTTGCTATCCCAACCAACGATTTTGGTGGATTGCGATAAACGAAGTAATAAGCAATCAACAACGCGGGAATCCAAAGGTAACCTAAGAACTGAAGATTTGAAGGAAAAACTGTCTTGTTCCAAAGCAGCTCCACAATATTAAAGACGGTCATACCCCCCGCCATTGTAAAATAGGAGGTCAACTGGAAACCTGACGAAGGAACCATCCAATGCAAAAAGTAAAAAGGAACAAACCATAGAGCCAACAAAACTAGAACAGCAACGGAGAGGTATACAGCGATTTTTTTGGCTTTTCTGGTTCGGTAGCAGACAAGCGGCAAACCAATAAGTGGAAATGAAATGGGTTTCAATACTAAACTAATGGAAAGCAGTAATGAGGATTTTCCAACCATACATTTGCTTAAAAAATAAATTGAAGCTACGCACAACAGGGCGATAAGCGTATCAAATTCACCCCAAGCCACCGTTGTTAGCATCGTAAAGGGATTAAACAGCAGAAAAAGCCAAGCAGCTCTTACGTTCTTTTCAGATGCTCCTATTTGCTTCATAACAGCCTTGGTCACGTACGCTAAAGCTATGTTGCTTGCGATGACAGGAATTTTTATGGCGAAGTTGTAGAGGAAAAGATTTGGTATAACGTTGAATGTTAACCTGTAAATTAAGCCCAAAAGCAACGGCCAAAGCGGCGGATACCCTATAATTGGGTTGATTCCTGTTAGGTCAGGATTGGATGAGAAAATCGTTATTAAATGCGGTTGATAAGGGTTCAAACCTGCGCTGACCAAGTAACCTGTGTCCATAAAGGATCTTTCATCATAATAATGCCCAAGAAAAATTGCTAACGGGACCTGAATTGCTATGCTCACAATTACAGCTAGAATTTCTCGGTTAAGGCAAGATTTTAGCATAAAATTTTCCAAAAGCTTTGATAAATAAGGCTTAATAGATTTTAATCAAGCAAGCATATTTAAAATGCTCGTAATAGAGAAAACCTGGGCAATTGAAAACTGCTGCCATTTTCATTTCAGATAATAGTCTTTTTTTAAGAAGAAGCCCATTTTCTACGCATTATGATTTCTATGTAAAAACTCAATGAAAGTGGAGCATATTCTTCATAATTTTAGGGTTGTGTTTTTGTCTCTTCGCTTATAGTGATTGTTATTATTCTTCTTCTTCGAATTCCTCGATATGAAGCTCCTGTCACAACCAATCCAACAACAAATATGACAATTCCACCGCTTATGTTAGAAAGAGCCGCCGAATTGGATAAAGATATTATGCCAAAATTTGTTAAGCCGCCTAAGGAATAAAAAAATCCAGAACTTATTAAGACTACACCAAACAAAGCAAATATTGCCCAAAGAACTTGTACTGCATCGCTACCAATCCTCATACTTGTTGGCATAATGCTCAATTTTTTATCCACAAACAAACTTAAAAGATTTTAGAACTTGAAAAAATAATTCCAACACAGAAAGATGTCAGAGTATTTAGCGATTTCAAGAAGATCATCCATCCACTTGGAGTTAGTTTGGATGATGATCATTAAACTGTGTGGACTTTGAGACATTAACGATTTGATAAATTTCTATTAGCTTTGACCTGAGATTTCTTTATTATAGATTGAGTTTTTCCTAATTTATGACTTTGCGAAGACAGTAATAGTCTTAAAGTTGTCTTGTTGATAGTACTTGCGAAGTCTAAATGCCTACTAATTTGCCGCCCGAAGCAATGGATAAATGGGAGCTAGTTGAAGCAGCCCATACGCCTAAAGAAAAAATGGAAGCTATGATAGAGTTCCTAAAGTATGTTCCACATCACAAAGGCACCATGAAACTGCGCGGCGAAATGAACAGGAAAATTGCACTCATCCGCGATGACTTGGAGAATAAGAAGCGGAAGGGCACAGGCAAGAGCAGCGGGGGACCCAAACTTTTCATTGAAAAAGGTGCTTCTGCACAGGTAGCGTTGATTGGCATGACCAACGTAGGAAAAAGCTGCCTAATGTGCGCTACCACAAACTCAAAAGTGCTCGTAACCCCTACGCCATTTAGCACTCATGAACCAGTGCCGGGCATTATGAACTATTTGGATGTGCAGTTTCAGATCGTAGAAGCACCTGCCGTAATGGAGGGCGCGGCGGAGGGAAAAGCAGGTGGGAACGTTACGCTTGGTTTAGCGCGGAATGCTGACGGCGTAATTTTGATGCTGGATTTGTCTCGTGACCCTGTGGCTCAGCTGGAGTTGATTTTGGCGGAGCTAGAAAAGACACGTGTTTTGGTAAGTAAACCCAGCGGGGGGCGGGTGGAAATCGAGAGGCGTCCTGCCGGCAACCGACTTAGAGTTATTATTGTGGGCAGACTTATCGATTGCAGCATGCGAGACATCGAGGAACTTGTAAGAAGCTACAAAATCAATGATGCAATCGTGCGCATAAACGGTGCTGTAAGCCTCCATGATGTTGAAGACGCCATTTACGAAAACACTATATACAAACCAGCTGTAATCGTCGCCAACAAACTTGATCTACCAGGCACAATAGCTAACCTGCGGCGTTTGAGGCAACATGTCAACGGAAAACTACCTATAGTTCCTATGTCATGCGAACGCAAACAGGGCATGCAGGAGTTGGGAAAAGCCATCTTCGAATCGCTCGGAATCATCAGAATCTACACAAAAGAACCAGGCATGAAAGCGCACAGCGACCACCCGTTTGCTCTCCGCAAAGGCGCCACTGTAAACGAACTGGCAAAAAACATCCACAAGGAACTGCTGTCAAACTTTATGTTTGCCATGGTTTGGGCTAAGCGGTTGCCGTTTAGTCCTAAGAAGGTTGGGTTAAACTTCGTTTTAGATGATGGCGACATTATTGAGATTCACGCCAGAATAACTTAAAAGCAAATAATAAGCTAAAATTTAGAAAATAATAAAACTTTAGATGGAAAGAAAATGTTGGGCAGTTTATCTGCTGGATTGTGCGACGCGTTCAATTTCGTTACGTTTGGCTATTGCAACACTTTTTATGTCCTTGTTTGCTGCTAGAACGAGTTCGTCAGCGAGGGTTTCTTGGATGCTGCGTGGATTATTTTTGCTCGATGCCCTTGCGCCTTCCGTTATGTGGCGTATTGCCAGATCTATTCTGCGTTGTGGTGCAACGTCAACTGATAAGTGATAAACAACTCCACCGTAGCTAACCCTTGTTGTGTCTTCGCATGGAGAAGCATTCTCAACTGCTTTGACGAGAACTTCAATTGGATTTTTGTTTGTACGTAAATGGATTATTTCAAATGTTTCTTTGACGATGTTTGTTGCTTTGGCTTTTTTACCAGAGTTTTTGCCTGACCGCATGAGACCATTGATTAACCGTTCGACAATGTTGACTTTGGCTTTGCGAAAGCGTTGATGTTCGTGGCGTCCCATACTGTGGGGTGCAACCATCGGAGTGAGATTTAAGTACCGTTGCAAACCGATATCCACAACAGCTATATCTTTAAAGGTCCATTTTTGGAAAAGTTTGATTTCTTGAGGTTGAGCTACTGATTGTGACATATTAATTACCTTGCCGGTTTCTGTTTTCGTCCATAAACAAGTTCGTTTAGGCTTACGCCGTTAACCATAACGACTTTCCATCTGACGCCAGGAATGTCTCCCATAGCGCCGCCTCTCGTGCCGCCGATTCCTTCCACAACAACTTCATCATGCTCATCAACGACATTTAATGCACCGTCTCCAGGCAGGAATGCAGTGATAGTTCTGCCGTTTTTGATAAGTTGTGTGCGGACACATTTGCGGATGGCGCTGTTGGGCTGTTTTGATTCAACGCCAACTTTTTCTAGAACGATTCCTCGTGATTGAGGTGCACCCTGCATTGGGTCAACTTTTTCGTCTAGCATAAGCATGCGTCTGTTAAAGTAACGATCGTGCCAACGGAAATTCTTCCGTTTCTTTGCTAATTGCCTTGCGGCAAATTCGCCTCTTGGTGACTTGGAACCCATACTTAAGATATTCCTTCTTTTGCACATCCATAGTCAATATTCCAATATATAAACAACACGAACCAAATTCGGTAAGTCAAGTTACGAGTTTGCTTATCTAAAAAAATGAATGATTTTGGATGATAAAAAAACTATTTAGGCCGAATCATCAACAAATGTGAAGCCAAGCGCCTCTGATAGCGCCTTACACCTGTCTTGAATATCAGAAATTTCTGACTTCAAATCATTCAAATCAATTCTCTTCTTTTGAATTTCTTCGACGACTTTGTTCTGAAGGTCTTTTTCCATTGTCAATAACTCTTGTTTTTCTTTCAGAAGCTCTTTCTCTTCCGACTTAATTTTTTCAAGAATCATCAATACCTTCGAGTCCTCAGTTGTTCCTACTATCTCTGAAATTTGCGAGCGGTCTGTTTGTTGAGGCTCTTCAGGTATTTGGACTAACTCGGGTTCTTGGCATGTTTCGAAGTTATGATGCATTCTTTCTAATTCTTGAAAAACAGAAGCATTGTTCTTCTTGATCAACTCTGGAGGCAGTGCTTCTCCCAATACATCTCCGTGATCATTTTGTTTTGCTTTGTTTCTTTTGTATTCTTCTTCCAATATGAACAAGTGGATGTTTTCATTTTCTTTAGGCATGTTATCACTCAATTACATATTCTATTAAGATGGTTAGTTTTGGACAAGAGAAACCTCTCGACTATGAGATATCTGTAGTTGAGACTCCAAGCGCTTGCGACAGTTCCTTACATCTGCCTTGAATATCAGAAATTTCTGACTTCAAATCATCTAAATCCGCTCTCTTCTTTTCAATTTCTTCGACGACTTTGCCTTGGAGACTTTTTTCTTTTGTTTGCAACCTTTGTCTCTGTTCCTGAAGCTCTTTCTCTTCCGATTTAATTTTTTGAAGAGATGCCAGTAGGTTCAAATTATCTTCAGCTTCAGGTGATTTTGTAATTTGTGGGCGCTGTAATTTTTGCGCTTGATCAGTTGTTTGAAGCTCTTCGTTTTTTTGAGATGGCTTTTCTACGTTTGAAGTTGACAGTTTCTTATTTGATTCTGCATTCTGGTCTTTTTTGAGGCCATCAAACATTTTTCTTCACTAGTGAGTATATTGAGTGTTAATATACAATATTAATTTTATGGTTTTGCAATACACTTCAAAATTGCTTTTTCTAACAATTAATATTAGAAAGCTTCTATTTCATGCTAAGCAATATGCGACTAATACCGTGATGCAATCATTTGGGAAAAAATGCAGTTGCAAAACATGGAGTGGCTTAGAAAAGTTTTTACCTTTTGAAGAAGCCTATAACAATAAAGCGAGATGTGATTTGTTTGGAAAAGAAATGCCCAGTTTGCAAAAAAAAATACACCACATTTGATGCTAAATCGAAGTATTGCAGTGATGCTTGCGCCAAGAAAGCTGGTAAAAGGTAAACGAGAGTAAGCGCTTAGCTGCATGGTAGCCAATCCATTTTTGGATACAGTTTTCCAAATCAGCGGCTATGGCAAAAGTTACCATATTTTTTATCTTTGCTAAAAGTGTTATTCAGAAAAATTAAGTTTAGACTTTGCATAGACACGGCATAAATAAATATACTAATCTTAACTTTATTGTCATAGAAATGCAAGCTTTTGAACGTCACAAAAAAATTATTATATTCGCTGTATTTTTAGCAGCTATAATAATTGTGTCCGCTTTCATTGTCCAAAACAATTCCAAAACTTCCATTGTAAATTCACCTTCACCTACCCCAACCCAAACACCAACCATGGCCCCCAAACCGTCGCCGACTCCAACATTTACAATTATTCCTGTTGCGCCGACGCCACCAATTTTCAACCCATTCCCAATTCCAACTCCATTACCAACTTTTAGTAATACACTTTATCCAGAAGAAATCACTCAGTATCAAGGCACAGAATTGTCGCCAATTAACGCTGTCTACCAAAATGCCATTGTCGGAACACAGTACATAAACCAGGCAACTTACCGCCTAACAGTCACTGGATTAGTGAACAAGACAATTACCTATTCGTACGATCAAGTTGTCAATAACCATCAAACGTACTCCAAAATAGTTAAGATTGTCTGCGTTGAAGGGTGGAGCGCCACTTTGCTCTGGGAGGGCATAAGCGTAAATGATCTCCTAAAAGAAGCAGGCATCAGTCCGCAATCAACTGTCATTATCTTTCATGCCTCAGACGGCTACTCAACCGCCCTTCCTGTAAACTACATTGTTCAAAACAACATAATCATGGCATACAGAGTAAACAATGTAACTCTCACTCCTACGATAGGATGGCCATTCATGCTAGTAGGACAAAACGAATACGGATACAAATGGATAAAATGGATAACAGAAATCGAAGCATCAAACGACACAAACTACCTGGGGTACTGGGAAAGCCGAGGCTACGCCAACAACGCCACAATACCGTAGAATCGAGTTCCAATCTTCAAACTTTGACAAGCAAACAGGCGGTAAACTAATAAATATTTCTTAAACATGACAGTTTTGAGAACTTCATAAAGCAATAAGTACGCAAGTTAAAAATATTTGTAAAGGCATAGCATTATTGTGGGAGTTTATGATAGAAGAATATGTAAAGGGACCTGAGCCTGACAGGTGGCATTGGATGAAAAACTGCAAGCAATATCCCCGTGTCTCGCTTCAAAGGCGAACGAAGAGACCCACTTCTGACCTCTGTGACGAGTGCAGTGACCTCGAAAAAATAGAACTTCGAAAAATAGCAGCGGCTTAAAAAAGTTAATCACTAAAAAACTACTTGCTATCTAAATGTAGCTTATACTGTAGACCAGATTGTCCGCTCTTAGACCAGTGAAGACTATTTTGTGTTTGAAGACCGCGTGTTTTGCAGAATCTCAACCTTCGTGGTTTGTTCCCAAATTAAACTGGCCTTAATTACTATTTTTCCATCGTGCACTTCAATACCAACTTTGTAAAATTCCTAACCCCAATACAGAACTTGACTTTTGTAAGCCGCAAAACCAATAATCAACATGCTTTTATTTGTGGTGGAAGAACTATCCCTTTATTACTCCGAATCACAAAACGAAGGCAAACGCATGGTTGAGCTCAGAGCACAAGAACAACAATTACTTACCACCTTAGAATCACTAGGCGGAAAGGCTTCAGTAGACCAGTTGATTGATTCGTGCAAACTACCCGACACGGCAGTCATGCGTGTGGGATTGACACTTCAGGAAAAAAGCCTGATAAAAATACAGGCCCAGTATCAAAACATTATCAAATTAACTGCTGAAGGAGAGCAATATGCAAAAAAAGGTCTGCCTGAACGCAACCTAATCCGCGCTGTAGCAGACCTCGGCGGAGCAGCTAACCTACAAACTGCGGCAAAGAAAGCAGAAATAGAAACTCAATTTATCCAGATTGCCCTTGGCTGGGCAATAAAAAAGAAATGGGCACTCTACACCTCAAGCGACAATGGCCTAAGCATTAGGGAGTCATTGGTGCATCAAGCATTTATTGAGGAAGGCAGTGACGAAACACTACTCAAATATCTAAACGATAAATCCCAAAACCAAGCAACATTTGAAGATCTAAGTCTAAAACTAAAAGAAGCGGCTGAGCAAATTAAAAAACGCAGACTTATTACTATCGAACCCAAAACTGCACGCACCTTCCAAATCACTCCCGAAGGCAAGAAAGCTGCTGCTGAAGCAAAAATAGCACCGCAAGAAATCACTCAGCTAACAACTGAACTAATAATCACCGGCAAGTGGCACACTTCAAAACTGCAAAAATACAATATTGAAGCGCCAGTTGCAAAAACCTACCTTGGCAAAAAACATCCATATCTGCAGTTTCTCAACGAAGTCCGAGAGAAACTTGTTAACCTTGGTTTTCAAGAGATGACGGGTACCGCAGTTGAAACAAGCTTCTTCAACTTTGATGCATTATTTGTTCCTCAAGATCATCCAGCCCGTGAAGAAAGCGATATCTATTATCTAAAAGATCCACAATACGGGGAAATAGGCAGTCACGCGCAAGCTGTAGAGCACGTTTCTGAGACGCATGAAGACGGTTGGGAGACAGGCTCAACCGGCTGGGGATACAAATATTCACTTCTAGCCGCCCAAAGATTGATTCTTCGTGGACACGGTACATGTCTTAGCGCACGAACCTTGGAAGGAAAAAACTTCAAAGTTCCAAGCAAACACTTCTCAATCGCACGTGTTTACCGTCCAGAAATAACTGACAAAACACACCTATCCGAATTCAACCAAGTTGAAGGCATAATTATAGACGAAAACTTAAATCTGAAAGACCTTTTCGGCGTGCTTGGCAAATTCGCAATGGAAATCGCCGGAGCTGACAAAGTTCGTTTCAAACCAGATTATTTCCCATTCACGGAACCCAGCGTCGAACTTAGCGCTTACAAAGAAGGCTGTGGCTGGGTAGAATTCGGAGGATCAGGAATCTTTCGTCCAGAAGTCACCGTGCCGCTTGGCGTAAAAGTGCCCGTTATTGCATGGGGACTTGGGGTGGATCGCCTTTTCATGATGCGATCGGGCATAGAAGATATCAGAGATATATTCAGTCAAAACCTTGATTGGCTACGCAAAAAACAGGTGACCTAAATGCCAACAATCGACATCGAATACCAAGAACTTGAACGTTTACTAAGCTTAAAGCTCGAGGGCGACATGGCAAAACTCGACGACATTTTGGCCATCATTAAGGGCGAAGTCAAACTCTACAACGAACGTGAAGGCACTGTAAGCATAGAAATGAAAGACACAAATCGCCCCGACCTCTGGAGTGTGGAAGGCTTAAGCAGAGCACTACGAGGCTACTTAAATCAAGAAAAGGGGTTAAAACAATATTCTTCTGGCAAGTCAATTGTCGAAGTCAATGTCAAAGAGCACCTACATGATATTCGTCCTTTCATCTGCTGCTCAGTAATAAAAGACATTCATCTCACCGATAACACAATTAAAGGAATAATGCACCTGCAAGATAAACTGGACAAGACTCTTGGTAGAAACAGACAGAAAACGTCTATTGGAATTTACAATTTTGACTTGATTGAGCCACCAATAGAGTACACTGCAGTTAAACCAAATGATGTAAGTTTTGTTCCTTTGGGATTTACCGAAAAGATGGATTTAGATGAGATTTTGGAGAAGCATCCTAAAGGCATTGAATACGGCCACATTGTGAAGAAAAATAACTTTTACCCGATGCTGTTTGATTCCGAAGGCAAAGTCTTGTCCTTTCCTCCGATTATCAACTCGAACGATTTAGGTAAAATCACTGAAGAATCAAGAAATTTACTGATTGAAGTCACAGGTACCTTGCACAAAATTGTTCTAAATACTCTTAATCTGGTTACTGCTGCATTAATTGACCATGGTGGAAAAACCTACTCGGCAACCATAAATTACCCCGTGGGCTCAACATACGAGCAGCAAACTGTCTTAACACCAGATTTCAGCAGCCGATGCATGATGTTGAGTGTTGAGGACACGAACAAACTTCTTGGGCTTAAACTTTCAGCGCATAAAATTTCTGAGTTGCTGTTAACGGCGGGTTTAGGCATTGAAAAAATCAAAACAGACAGCTTGGATGTTCTAATTCCGTGCTACCGCATAGACGTAATGCATCAAGTTGATTTAATCGAAGACGTCGCCATAGCCTACGGCTACAACAACATCGTGCCTTTTTGGCGTGAACTAGCTACAACGGGTCGAGCCAAACTCGACCAGGGACTCATTAACATTGCCAGGGATTTGATGGTTGGCTTGGGCTATCAAGAAATCCTAACTTACACACTCACGAATCCCGAAAACTTGTTTGACAAAATGAACACGCAGAGAACCCCACTAGTTGAGCTTTCCAACCCTAAAGTTGTCACAATGACGTGTCTTCGTAACTGGATTTTGCCAAGCCTTATGGAGTTCCTCAGCAACAATCAATCGGTTGAGTTTCCCCAAAGAATCTATGAACTTGGCAAAGTTATCCTACCCGATGAAACGAAAGAAACCAAAACACGAGACGAAGAATGGCTGAGTGCCGCCACGGTGCACGCAAACTCAAATTTTACTGAAATAAAATCCGCTCTCGATGCTTTTATGAGCAATTTTGGGATGGATTGGCAAATAAAAGAAACCACTCATCCAAGCTTCATAGAAGGCAGAGTCGGCAAAATAATCGTTGCTGGGTCAGAAGTTGGTGTTGTTGGTGAAATCAATCCTTCCGTTCTTGAAGCATGGAAACTTGAAAACCCAACAGCGGCGTTCGAGATTAACCTGCAAAGAATTCTCGAAAGCAAACTAGACAAGAAAGCATAGTTCTGTGCTTCCTTATAATTGCAACTAAAACCATGAAAGCGTTCCATTTTTTCGTGCTGTTTTAAGACACCACGCGTAAATAGCGTATCCTACAGGTACAATGATCGCGCACATTAGCGCTAGAACTTCTAAGTCAGGTAAAATGGCAGCTACGGTTGAGCCTGTTAGAGCTAGTTTGATACAGGTGAAGAAATAGTATGGCGGTGTTACGTAGGCGATTATTTGTAGAAAAGTTGGAAGGACTTGTGGCGGAAAAAGGACGTTGCCAAAAAGGCTTATTGCTATGGTCATTAGAGCTGTTACTGGATCGCCTTGTTTCGTTAAGATCAGTATACCTGATCCAATCATGCTTATGCCGATGAATGTTGTTATGCCTAAGGCTAAAACTATCAGTGTCCCTATGATGTTCACGCTGAGAATTACCCCGAAAAAGGCAACACCGATAACAAGGTAAACTACTACTACAACCGTACTCCAGATAAAACCCCAGATAGAACTGCCGATGATAAAGGTTGTTAGGCGTGTCGGCGAAACCAAAACTTCTTCAAGTGCCCATGGATTAATGGTTTTCTGAACAAGCGTTAAAGCTTGTGCAAGATAACTGTTGAACGCTAACCCGATAATAAAGTAAGTCGTGAGGCTCATATGGAGTGTTTGGGTTACACTTTGATTGATTGAGCTTTGGCCAAGATAAGCAAAAGATAAAGCTCCAAAAATTGCGGTGAAAACCATAATAGCAATGTTTGTTTTGTAGGTTGAGAAGCTCACGATATCCCGCTTCATGAAGTACCAGATTTTCTCAAGCTCAGCTAACAAGCCCATGATTACTCTCTCCTTGTTAACTCAATAAATGCGTCTTCTAAGCTGGGTTCTTCACGTTTGAAGTTTACAAACTTGATTTTTTGTTCAAAAAGGAAGGCAAAGATTGATTGCAATTGATCAACGTTTTCCAGTTGAACACATAAGCCTTTCTGATTAGGCATAAGGTCTTGGTCAGATTTCTCGGTTATTTCGATTACACCTTGGATTGAACGCATTTTTTCTATTTGTGCAGGCGTTATCTCTTCAAGTATTAGGTAGATTAGCTCTTCTTTTTTGATTTTGTCTCGCAAAGCAGCAGATGTATCGTAAGCGATGATTTTTCCTTGTTTTAGAATACCAATTTTAGTGCAGATTTGCTCTGCTTCTTCAATATAGTGAGTCGTGTACAACACTGTTTTGCCTGACTCTTGAACGGCTTTTTTAACGAAGTCCCTAATGTTACGTGACGAAATGGCATCTAGACCAGTTGTGGGTTCATCAAGCATAATTATCGGCGGGTCCGGAAGCAAAGTTCGGGCTAGCGCGAGTTTTCTCTTCATCCCACCGGAATACCTCTGATATAACTGGAAAGCGCTGTTTTCTAAACCTACCAACCGCAAGACTTCCATGATTCGTTCTCGCCGTTTTTGCTTGGGCACATTATAGATTGCGGCGAAAAATTCCAAGTTCCTGTAACCGTTGAGACGCCAAAAAAAGCCTCTTTCTCCAACACTGAAAAGTGTACCAAGGGACCGTTTAACCTGCATTTGCTGTTTAACGACGTCGTAACCGTTGATTAAAGCAGTTCCATTATCAGGCGGAAGTAGAGTACATAGTATCTTGACTAGGGTTGTCTTTCCTGCGCCGTTTGGCCCCAAAAGACCAAAAAGTTCGCCTTTCTTAATTTCAAAATTAAGGTTATCGATAGCATTTACGGAAACTGTTTTGCGCCTAAGGAATCCAGAGTCTGAGTTTTGAGATTTTGATTTGAATGTTTTCGTTAAGTTAATTGTTTGGATGGCGTTTTCAGTTTGCAACGATAAACCTCTTAATCCAAATTTGTCAAAAACAATCTCAGGTAAGGTTAGCTA
>DATIXS010000103.1:0-4755 GCA_035518335.1 Candidatus Acidiferrum sp. | reverse complement strand
GCTGTTTTGTTCGTGCTGCCCTCAGAGGCTTAATCTCCTTAAAAGCAGAGCTCTTGCCACATAACCTGCTAGTTAAAGACTTCAACTTGATAATTAAGGCAGGGTTAAACGCGCAGGTTTCAAGCCCTTATGGGAAGTCAGCAAGGCAGGTTTGCCAACATTACCTAAACTTGGCTTTTGAATACGCAACTGAAGATGAGAAAAAATATTTTTGGATTATCCAGAAGAGAATAGAAAACGGTAGTTTATCTGAAATCATACGGAGACGCGTCTTAGGGCGCTCAGAAAAAACCGATTTTCACGAAGCAATCATTAGTGTCTATTCAACCCTTATTAATTGCCTCTCCGATAATGAACCCTACTTCTGAACAATGGAGAAATCGAAATGTCTGAGGCGAACAAAGGAACAACTTACTCATTTGATGTATGCTGTCAATGTAAAAGTATTTGTTGTCACGACGCAAAACCTCCACTAACCGGAAACAGAAAAAAAATCTTAAAAAAATACTTAAAAGGACAAAAGATTAACATCAAAAAACCCTTCGCAAAAGAAGATTATTCTTATCCAGATGTCGATGAACTCGTTTTTTGCAAGCTGTTCAATAAGCAAACGGGTAAATGCTCGGTGCATCCTGTTAAGCCTGAAACCTGCGTAGCGGGGCCAGTTACGTTTGACATCAACTTTTCTACAAAGAGGGTTGAGTGGTTCCTTAAGAAATCGGAACTTTGCGGTTTTGCAGGTATACTGTATAGCGATAAGGCTGCTTTCAAGCAACATTTGGCAGCGGCTAAAAAAGAATTAACCGAGCTTATTTGTCAATTAGAGGCTGACGAGTTAAAGGCGATTGTTAAAATTGAAGAGCCTCAAACATTCAAGGTTGGTGAAGATGACTTGCCTTTAGAAGTAAAGAAAAAGCTTGGGTTAACATAGGCTTAAAGTAGTCCCGCATCTCTGAGTTTTAGAGCTAAACTTATATCTCCGTTAAAACGGACTCTTCCGCTGAAAAAAGCTTTTTCAGCGCTTAATTTTCCATTTATCATGTCCATGAAGTCATTTTCCGAAACCCTGAGCGATAATGAAGCGGATGAATTAGTTCCTTGTGTCACTTGTAGTTTCTGGTTTTTTATGATTATTACCCAATTTTGTTCCTTTTGTCCACCGCTTAAGCTTAGTTGAATTGTCGCGTCTATGCCTACTGCTTTGTCTGGTTTGAATCTTGCTGGAAGCCGTTTTTCGAAAAAATCCTCAGGACTTTTAGTTTCCATAATGTTCAACTCGTCTTTTCAGGTATGTTACACTGTTGGTTATTGAACTTTGTTTAAGAATTTATCTGAAGAGGTCCTTTTCTTTGGCTCTGATAAGTGCGATTGTTGATTCGCCCTCAATTGTTTGGTACTTGTATCCTCGAATAATAGCAACGGGTATTCCCTCGTTCGCTTGGCCGATCACGAGTTCTGCTGCCGAAGATAATTCATCCGCAATGGCGGTTTGTTTTATTCGAAGAACATATCCAAAGAGGTCTTTTTCTCCACGTCTATCTCTAATTGGCTTGATTCCTGCAACACCAACTGCCACATTGATTTCTCCTAAACGTAGAGGTCTCCCATGAGTATCAGAAATGATTACTGCAACAGTGGCTCCTGTTAACTGTTTTATTCCCTGTCTTATATTTTGAGCAGAAGCATTAGGGTTTTTTGGGAGCGGCACAACGTTTCGATCGCCTGAAACATTTGACCTATCAATTCCAGCATTAGCACAAATTATTCCACTATTAGTTTCTGTAATAATGCTGTTTTGTCCAATGCGCACTATTTCTTTAGTTTCCCTAAGAATGACCTCGACTAAAGCCGCCTCTTTGTTAGTTTCTTGAGCTAATTCCTTTGCTCTCTCAGAAGGAATTACTTTGTCAAGGTTGATAATGTTTCCTTCAGCTTTCGAAACTACAACATGAGTGACAACTATTACGTCATTTTCACACAGAGGTGTACCCTGGGTTTCTGCAGCTTTTGAAATAAGTTCTGCTAGATTATCTCCTTCTTTTATTAGCGGCAGATTTTCAACAGCAATTACCTTTATAACATCCATTTTTGTGTTTCCTTCTGAATTAAAGATGGCTAGTGGAAAATCACTTTAAAGGTTATCTGTTCTGCTCGATTATTTCCTGTTCCTAAAATTAGACCGTTTTTGACAAGTTTTAAAAACTACTTGTAGCTTATTTACAATTGTCGACTGTTTCTTTATTGGTGTTTAATGAATGGGCATCGAGAAACTAGATAATCTATTCAACCCTAAACGAATAGCAGTTATCGGTGCAAGTGACAGAGAAGGCTCCATAGGCGCGAAAATTTTGGGGAATCTAATTGGAGTTGGTTATAAAGGCGCTGTTTACCCTGTAAATGCATTTAGGGATACCGTGCATGGGATACCTGCTTATCCAAGCATTCGTAAAATCCCTCGAATTGTCGATTTAGCAATAATTGCCGTTCCAGCTCACACCGTGCCCCAAATTGTTGAAGAAAGCGGCAAAGCTGGAGTTTCTGGAATAATAATATGTTCCGCCGGCTTCAGAGAAGTTGGCGAAGAAGGCATTCTGATTGAAAAGAAAATCATTGAAAGTCAAAAGAAATATGGAATGCGTATCATAGGTCCCAACAGCTTCGGAATCATAAGACCCAAAGCAAACCTGTATGCTACATTTGCGGATGAAAAAGCGATCTCTGGAAAAATCGCATTTATATCTCAAAGTGCCGCCCTATGTGCTTCGGCGCTCGATTGGGCACAAGAAGCTCAAGTTGGATTCAGCGCTGTCGTATCTACAGGGTCAATGCTTGATGTGGATTTAGGCGATCTAATAGACTATTTTGGCGCTGACTACCAAACTAAAAGCATTGTATTATACGTTGAGTCAATCAAAAACGCAAGGAAATTTATGAGCGCAGCAAGAGGCTTTGCCAGGTCCAAACCTATAGTAGTTGTTAAAGCTGGACGTTTTCAGGAGTGTGTCATTCCCACTCTGTCTCACAGTGGTTCTTTGGGTGGAGAAGATGCCGTTTATGATTCGGCATTTAAGCGAGCTGGGATAGTTAGAGCAGAAACTATGATTGATTTGTTTAACTGTGCTGAGGCATTAGCAATGCAGCCAAATCCTACAGGACCTAACTTGACAATTATCACTAACGCTGGTGGTCCAGGCATAATGGCTGCCGACCAACTCATCGCTAAAGGTGGAAAGTTATCTCCATTAAGTCGAGAAACAACGCAGGGCTTAACGAGTATTCTTCCCCCTTACTGTAGCACAATAAATCCAATTGACATTTTTGAGGAGGCAACGGCTGAACGGTTCAAGGATGTTTTGGCAGTTTGCTTGAGTGACAAAAGCAGTCATGGTTTTCTGCTGATTTATGCCCCTCAAGCAGCCTCAGACCCCTCCGCTATAGCGAAATCAGTAGTGGAATTAGCTGAGCAAACACAAAAACCGATACTTACCTGTTTGATGGGTCAAGACTCTAGATGCGGCGAGGCTCGCAGGTTTCTGCAAAAAAATGGTATTCCAACTTTTCCAACGCCAGAACAAGCTGTTTCAACTTTTATTTACATGTACCGTTACACTCAAGGCTTGGAACTTCTTTATCAAACTCCTGAAGAACTTCCTGAAGAACCGAAGAATTCAGCAGCCCTCAAATCTATTTTAATGGATGCTTTTGAGCAAGGGAACCAAGTCCTTAATTTATCCGAATCTCTCAGATTTTTGGAAGCGTACAAAATACCCGCAGTCAAGACTTTAGTTGCTAGAAACCCACATGAAGCTGAAGTTTTAGCTTCTAAAATCGGGTTTCCTGTAGTTATGAAAGCTTTGTCTCCTCAAGTTATACATAAATCCAAAATCGAATGTGTTGTACTCAATGTTCGCACTACTTTAGAAGCTCACGCCTACTTCGGAGAGTTATCTAAAAAAGTGCAAAAAATAGCTAACAACGCTGAATTTCAGGGTGTGGCAATTCAGCCGATGGTTTGCAAAAAAGATTACGAATTGCTAATTGGTAGTAAAAAAGATTCTCAATTCGGCTCCGTTATAATTTTTGGGAAGGGAGGAACAGATGCAGAGTTATGCAAAGATGTAAGTATAGGTTTTCCGCCTCTAAACCAAGTGCTTGCGAGAAGGCTGATAGAGGATACGGAAATCTACAAGCACGCGTCTTCATCAGATCGTCCCTTAAATGTCAAAGCTATTGAAGAAATATTAGTCAAGTTTTCACACCTAATCATTGATTTCTCAGAAATTAAAGAAATTGACATAAACCCCTTGATAGTGGACAAAAATAGCGCTGTCGCAGTTGATGCTCGAATCGTTATAGATATCGATCAGCTAATGAGAGGCACAAGCTCTCATGAACATCTTATAATCGCACCTTACCCGAGCAAATATACATCGGATTGGAACGCAAAAAATGGTCAGCTTCTCCATCTGAGGGCAATAAAACCTGAAGATGAAGAACGATTTAATGACCTTTTCAAATCGCTCTCCCCTCAAACAATGCATTTTCGATTTTTTGAGATAATAAAAGAGCTTTCGCATGAAACTCTAACACGGTACTGTAATTTGGATTACGATAGAGAAATTGCTGTAGTTGCTGAAATTCCAGACAGCAGACAAATTATTGGTGCGGCTCGATTGATTGTGGATGCCAATGGAAAATGTGGCGAGTATGCTGCTTTAGTTGGAGACGAATGGCAGGGCTTTGGTATTGGTAACA
>DATIXS010000102.1:0-2754 GCA_035518335.1 Candidatus Acidiferrum sp. | reverse complement strand
TAGTAGTTGTGTCAGATATGATATATTACGAGATTAGAAATATCCCTTATATGCAAAACAAGCTCTTGAGTATGATGGAAAGAATTGTAGTTCAAGGGAAAGGGGCAAACCCCCAATCACCTTACCCCAAAAAACTTTAGCTATTTTGAAAATTTAATTATTATTCGACTGATAAAATTGGTTATTGGTATAACAAATTAGTTTTGCGACAGCCTGCAGAGCTTATATATAGGTTCAATTCCTATCTCGAGCTCAAACAATTTACTAAAAGCAGTCAAGTTTAAGCCCGTCTATTGTTCGAATATTAAGTAAATTTTAGGTTGGTTGCTTGAATCTGAGCATCGCAGCTAAGCCGCCAAACGCATTTTTGAGCATTTGTCCTTCTTCAGTTTCAGTGGAGATAACCTCTACATCAGTGTTCGCAAGCTCAGCCAACTCAGCTAAGTCATCAACCACGTCCTTCTTATCTACAACTGTAAAGGATGGCGCACTGCATTTAGCACAAGGTTTGCCAATGAGACCTTTCTCGAAATCAGCTACTTGCTCTTTTTTTAGGGTATGTTGTTCTTCGTAGCCACAAGCACTGCATTTGACAGTAAAACGGACCAAATCTAAGCTCTCCGATAGAATAAGCAAACGAACCGCCCCTGACTGCATCAGCCGTCTTACTTCGACTTCACCATAAGTTATCATTCCTGTGTCGTGGCCAACTTCGTAGAGGAATTTCTGCATAATTTCTTTTTCTTCGATGTAACGGACTTTCTTCATGATCTCGGGCGCTTTATCCATTACTTCTTTAACGCCTTGCTCCTCCACGTAAGCGGTGTCCACGACATCGAGAATTTTGTCTTTTAGCTGGTAGTTTAGGTAGCCGCCTTTCTCAAAATCATACTTCGTCGGTCCAGGACCACCAAGAATAATGCCTTTTAAATTGTCAAGGGGCAAGAAAGCTTCGTTTGCATGCACTCCAACACGGGTAAAGTACTCGTTTAATTGCATGTCTCTTAAGCGTTCATACCGCCTGGCTGATTGTCCACCTGCTTTAGTTTTCCCCGTAACACCCGAATGCATCTGACGAACAATGTCTAGGCGCTTGCCCTGCAATATTGCAATGCTAGCATTATTGGCATCTACCAGCAAGATACCATAGCTTTCTTTTTCTCGCAGCATCTCTTGCAGATGCTCAGTATGGAATCGAGAGTCACAACGATAAAGAAAAATACGTATCGGTTCAGGCGGAACGATGACATATGCTTCCATGCGTTCGGTACCAGGAGCAGCACCTTCCGCTAAGAGGGCACCAGTGAAAATCACTATGCCTTTCTCGCCTGGATCTTTAAACAATTTGAGTTTTTGCTGGGCTTTGGTGATAGCGTCAAGGACATTTTTGCGTGTAACGTTTGATTTGATGTTACTGGCGGTTCCATATTCGTTTCGCAGAAGGTTTAATGCGTCACTAATTTGTTTGCCTGGTGGAACATAAACAGTGATTAGTTCTGTATGGCTGCCTTCTTTACTGGCTAGAGAGTTAAGTGTTTTTCTTAGCCTGAATAGTTCAAGGGACGATTTTTTCGCTGTACTCAATTATTTTCACTAAATCTGTCGGTAATTGGATAACTAACGTTAAAATGAATCAAATAAAAGTTCCGACTAAAAAACTGAACCTGTTACACTTTTGGCTTGGCCAGGGGTGTCGCTACTGGTTCTGGAGCTGGTGCACCTATGGCGTCTCTCAGATATGCCTTAAATGGACCCAATTTTCCGCCATAATTCCCAGATGAAATCTTTACTACACCAGGCACGCTGACTGCAGCTATTACGCCTTCTTTTATGCCTTTTTTGACTGCGTCAAGGGTTAAACCGTTAATGACTATTTCATAAACGCAAGTTACGCCTTCGGGAACAACGGTATCTGGAACAAGAGTCCTAAGGGTAGGGCAATAAGGATGGTTAGTTGAAGCCTTCAACTTGTATTTGAGCGAACCAGCTTTACTTCCTGCACGACAAACGCCACCTGGAAATATCATAATAACGTCAGGAGCATTTGCGCGAATAGCATCTGCCGCAGCTTCAGCAGACTTAAGTCCTGAAATCTGGTCCTTTGCAAATATCATAAAGTTGCCACCAGCAACTCCTTCCATGGCGCCAAATCCATTCTCAACTATAAAATTTCCTTCCATAACTGGGATTTTCCAACATTTTCTTCCGCCGACCAAGACTTTTTTCTGGAAGCCATCGCCGAAATAGCGTAGGCTGTTACCAACATCTAAAGTGCGTTTGCCTGTTAAGCCGTTGAAAGCTGCGGTTGTTGGGCAAGTCAGGGTACATTGACCAATACGCTCCATAAGCTGATGTTTGAGTTCAAATCGGTCACGATTATAAATTTGAATAAGTACACCAGGACGTTTATCAGGTGTCTGATCCGCTGGAACAGAACCTTCAATTGAAGCCTCCGCAGATGCAGCAATAACGCTTGTAGCAAAACCCGTAGTTAACCCTGCAGCGATTTGAGCCCATTTCTCGTTCTGAGCAGTTATCAAAACTCTTCCTACCCAAAGCCCAAACATTTCTGCAAAGGTATCTTGAACCTTCACGACATTTCCATTGGGTGATTTTACCAAAAACATTTTTTCTTTATCGTCATAGCTTTGGATTTCAAGCGGATTAGTGTTTGATGACATTGACTGGACCTTGCAGTTCAGTTGGGAATTGTGTAATTTAAGAGTTTTCGTAAATGGCTTAGAGTTTCTTCGT
>DATIXS010000101.1:0-5352 GCA_035518335.1 Candidatus Acidiferrum sp. | reverse complement strand
ATCATAATTTGCAGCGGCGAAGTGTTTCTGGTGGTGGTTTACTGGTTTTCGCTCAGGCATAACGGTTCGTTTGTTGAGGGGAAGAAGGATCTTAAGTGTTTAGCACGAGAAATAAATTGGGACATCATATTGTTCATGCTCAGCATCTTTTTAGTGGTTCAAGGATTAGAAACAGCGGGTGTCACAAATCTGCTTGCTTCTGCCCTTGTAGCGACAAGCAAATTTCCTTCTGTGCTTGGAGTATTCGGACCAAGTATGATTGTTACAGTAGGAGCTAGTTTCATGAATAATTGGCCGATGACGATTCTTGGATTGCTAAGTATTAAGCAGGCAGCAGTTGCAGGAACAACATTGACAAACCTGATTTTCAGCAACATCATCGGAAACAATTTGGGTCCCCATTTCTTCCCACTGGGGTCATTGGCGATTTTGATGTGGATGGAAATGATGAGGCGGAAAGGCGTCAACCTTAGCCTTAAGGAATACTTGAAAGTTGGCGCTGTATTGTCTATCGCGCAAGTGGCTATTGCGTCAGCAGTGTTGTTTGCTGAATTGAGCATAGGCTTTCATTTTGTTTAAAGCTATAATTTCACGATCTGAAAATTCAGTTTTGTTCTGATGTTTCTTGAGTTTAGATTTCAATAAAATTTCTGGCTTGAAAATTAACCCACTGAAATAACGTCGGTAGACGGTTTCTCATTTCTATTTTTGAAAGGCTCTTAGAATTTTTCTTTTGTCCAAATAGCTTAACAGAATTACTATTATGAAAACAAGCAAAATTCCTGCTAGGATAGTTGAGAAAACCGCGAGGAATATGTCGAGATATATTCTTAGAAATATGTACCTGTAAAAATTACTTGCTGAACCGAAAATAAAAAACGATTCTAAAACCAACAGTCCCACAACTGCTAGGCGATCTTTCGTTTTCTGTTTTAGCGGCTTTATTTTAATTCACTCCTTAGCGAGCCTTGGTGTTTCATAGCACTGAATGACCTTTCATCATGTGTTGGAAACACTTTTTGTGTACAAATTATTCATCTGATATTTTGTTCCTTCCAAGAGTTATATTGTAAAGAAAACTGGAGTTTTAAAATCTTATCTCAAAAGAAAGATTGAGTCAGCATATAAACATGGATGTAACTGCACAGTCACACACATCTTTAAGGTCTTTTTTTACACCCTAATTCCAGTGGCGACAAACAAAAATGAAAGACACTCTGACTTCATGGGCAAAAAAAGTGGTTTTCAATTTAGCAAGGAAGCTATTTTGGTATCTCAAGTGGATGTAAAACACAAGTAATGATACACGATAAATCTATAATAGATCACCTAAAAGGCTGTCTAATTGTTGATTAACCAAGGACAGCAGTTAACACAGTTGTAATTCCTGTTTGACACCAACGCGTCGATTTAAGCCGCAGATATTTTCTTAAGTATTTCCCTGTAAACATCTAATGCTTTTTTTTCTTCCGTTACTCCTTTTATGAGCATTCGTCCTCCGTTGAAGAGGCTGACTTCATAGGTCTTATAGTGGAACATCAGGGCTAATCTTGATTTTAAACGGATGTTGAATTGCTTGTTTAGGGCAGGGTAAATTTCTTCAAGGTTCAGTTGTATCGGTTTTTCTGGGTTGATGTTTGCTGTATCTCTTCCGCAAAGCCAGACCAGTCGTTCGCTGCCGGCAACCTCCGATAAGTCTCCGTGGCAGACTGGACAGCGTGTGCTTTTTGAGATGTCGATGGCTGTAAAGTCCATGTCGCTGAAGTCACAGACGAGCAGTTTGCCCTTCAAAGTCTGGCCCACTCCGGCCAACAGCTTTATGGTTTCCATAGCTTGCAAAGCTCCAATCACTCCAGGTGTAGCCCCGATTACACCGCGGGTAGCGCAAGTTAGCAAGTCGTTGTCAGAGAGGTTAGGCATCAAACATTCAAGACACCCAGTTTCTGGAGGGGTAAACACAGAGAGGTTGCCTTCCACACCGATCGCGGCGCCAAACACATATGGAGTTTTTAGTTTTACACAGACACGGTTAACAAGGTAGCGGGTCACCATGTTATCTAAACCATCAACTACACAGTCTACCCCCTTCAAAAGCCGCTCGACATTACTGGCGTTTACGTTTTCTGTAAATGCCTCAGTCTCTATAAGGGGATTTTGTTCTTGGAGTCGCTTTGCGGCGATTTCAGCTTTCGGATAATGCAAATCGGCTTTGGTGTAGAGGATTTGTCGGTGAAGATTCTGCAGTTCAACTGTATCCTGGTCAATTAGACGGAGACTGCCAACACCAGCTAGGGCAAGGTAAAGAGAAGAAACCGCTCCTAAACCACCAGTGCCCACAACGGCCACTTTGGACTTAGCCAAACGTGCCTGTCCTTTTTCACCCAGTTCTTTCAATGTGATTTGGCGACTATAGAAATCCTTGGCGAATTCCTTCTTTTCTTCCGCATCCAAATTAATCCTTCTCCAATCTTGAGTTTATAGCCAGTGTTATATTTGCTTTTTACCAGGGCATCTGAAAATTGAAATTTTTATAAACGCAACACACCGAAACCGATATCTAGAAATATAGGGGAATACTTCATGAAAAAAGGTGGCGTTTTTCATAATGGCCTCAAACTTGTTTTGGTCGGCGTAAAAATCCATGGGAAAAAAAGTCATTTCTTATACTGAGAAATTGAAGTCGTTGAAAGACTGGGACAGCTTTCTTATGAAAGAGTCAGGTTTGCCCGGACCCAGAGGTAATCTTGAATTAGCCCAAGCGTTTGCGGAATTGCAGAAGAAAGCCTAATTCAAAAATACATATCCATAAAGCCCAATGAAGCTCCCGAGAATACTCCAGAAGTATTTTTGACTTTTTGCGGTGTCGTAGGACTTGGAACTTTAGTCAGCAAAGGCAAACTAGATTATTTAAAACAACTTCGGTGTTTTGCTTCGGACAACCGCTGGAGAATCAGAGAAGCCGTTGCAATAGCCCTTCAAAGCATTGGTGACAAAGACATCAGTTCTCTGCTTAAAGAAATGAAGGATTGGAGCAAAGGGAACTTTTTTGAAAAAAGAGCTGCAATAGCTGCGCTTTGCGAGCCCAGATTGTTAAAATCAGATGAAGTGTCAAGCTCAGTTCTGGATTTACTTGATGATGTAACTTTATCAATTGCGAACCTGACCGAATCTAAAAGTGAAGCTTTTGAAGTATTCAGGAAAGGACTTGCATACTGCTGGAGCGTTGCAATTGCAGCTTGCCCAGAAAAAGGCAAGAAACTTTTTGAGAAATGGGCAGGAAGTAAAAACAAAGAAATCATTTGGATAATGAAGGAGAACCTCAAAAAGAACAGGCTGCTCAAAATGGATAAAGAATGGGTAACAAATCAACTGGTAAAATTGAATTTATGATTATAAATACGTCACGTTTAGATGATCACGGGTGCGTTTGTTTTCTTTTTAGTTGTCTGCTCTGTCTTTATCAGAATTACACTTATGATTGCAACGGCTGCAGCTCCAAGAATTAGAAGTTGCCAGTTTGCAAATAGCGCTTTAATGTTGTCAAGTATTTTAGGCCAGTACAAGACAATCCAGACTCCAAAACTCACGAGTCCAGCTATGAACAGAGGCTTTTTGTAGATGTCTTTGTGCTTAATCATCGTTTTAGGTATCACTGAAAGCGGTACCTTTCGATCTCTACGATCCAGTTCACCCGCCAAGTATACAAGACCGAAGAATGCAAATGCTGCTATGAATGGATAGTAAAAAGTCAGCGGTTGATTGAAAACGGCATAGTTTTTAAATCCAGGCACAAGCAACCATATTATTGCCAGAGCAATGGATCCAAAAAGAAAGCCTCGATCCAAAAGGCAAGCGTTGAGTGCAAATCCATACACCCTCCTCCAAGGAGTGGGATCTTCGCCTTGCAGACGCAAGTCAGGATCTGCTTGTTCAACTATTCCCTTATCATCTTCTTGATAGAAATAGATTTTTCCCGGCTCAACATTTGGTTGAGACTTTCCATCAACATCTAATGTTCCACGCTCAACTACTCTAGTAAGCGGATAAAACCATTCGCAACCTCTATCCTTCACGGTTGTAAATGAATCTTGCAGCGAATGAAGAAAGATACCCAGCGCAAAAAAAGGGCTTAGAAGATAAGCTGCCGCCATGACAAAAACATTATGAAATCTTGCCCTATGAGGCTGTTCATCACGATATTTCTTTTCGCGAACAAACCAGTATTCCCTGTCCAGATCATTAACCAAAGCTCCTAACGTAACTAGAAGTGCAGCCGTTGGGTTTGCAAAGAAAATTAGTCCGATCACAAAAGCAAAAACGGCGTGGGTTGTTAATTGCAAGGTTTTGCCTCGTAATTGATCTTATGACTGATTTCGTTTATCAAGCTATCGAGTGCCTGAAAGGTAATTACACCTTTTTTGTTTTCAGCAGAGTTCGGAGGTTGCGGTGCATGGGCGAATTTCGAGTTTTGGCATCGCTGCTATACGGTTATTTCGGTCTTTGGCGGTGCGAGTTTTTTGGCTGACTTGAACACTTTCTTTTTGTGATGTCAAAACATACAGGTCCATAAGCATATGTCGTTATTCGAAGAATAGGGGTTTCAAATTTTTTCATCAAAAAAAGTTCACATAATAGAATGTATAATTTTCATTGATATAAGTATTAATGAAGGTCAATACTTCTTGTTCAAGATACCATAATAACACTAACTCGAACACATTTAGATTTTCAAAATAAACCAGAATGACCCTAGCTCCTTTTTGCATTTCGATGTTCCCATGTTTAAGGAATAAATAATTGTTCTATCTTCCTTCTTATCATAGGTTGTTTTTTATGGCGGCGCCAGATGATTTAACAAATATTCTTGACCCAAACGAAACAGTAGAACTCTACATCAAACAAAAATTTTACCATATTGCAATTGACATTGACTCGGTTGTCATAACTAATAAAAGAGTAATTTTGCGGCATCCCCACGCGCTTGGGCTAAAGAAAGATTATACCGATTACAACTACATGGATTTTGAAAACGTGATAATTGACAAAGGAATAGTTCGTTCCACAATCAAATGTACTCTCAAAGCCGCTGGACCACCGCTTATACTAGAAGACGTACCTAAAGCTGACGCAGAAAAAGCATACAGAATAATAAGAGACAACATCAACAGCGCACAAACAAGGGCTTTAACAGAAGAAACAACGCCGGCAATGGCAATTTGTCCATACTGCGGAACCAAAAATAAACAAGATGCTTCCATATGCATTAATTGTGGAGCAAAATTAACTTAGAAAAGTCTGCTCGACGAAGAAATAACTTCATATCTGGCATGGATTCTTAGTTGAGGTCAAACT
>DATIXS010000100.1:0-9978 GCA_035518335.1 Candidatus Acidiferrum sp. | reverse complement strand
TGTCGTTGTTGCAGGATTATGCGTTACCGCTAGACTATATCAACCAAAAAAATTAACAGCTGTTGCATCTACCCCAACTGTTGCAGCAATGAAAATTAACTGATCTAGTCTTTGCATTTTTTGTTTTTTCATGTTTAAAATTCATTCGGTTCAGGTAAACTTTCGCTAATCGTTTGGTAGTTTGTCTGTTTTTTGCTGTTCCAGCCAGTTCCTTGATTTCATTACAGTTTTTCCTGCAAACTTGAATTCTAAAGCATCCTCGTAAGGACAGATTTCGACACATCTTGCACACAGCATGCATCGTGATTCAGTCACGTCACCACCTTTCTTATCGTAAACATCCGTTGCTCCAGTTGGGCAAACACGTTTACAAACCCCACACTTTGTGCATTTTTCTTCATTCTTAGTCAATTTTGTTAATGAAATTTGTTTGAAAGGTGTGAAACTACTAAATAACGCTGTTAATGCGCCAAGAGGACAGATTCTGCACCAGAATCGCTTATAGGCTAGAGAAAAAAGTGTGACGGCTATTAGGATGGCTAGGTTCAGCGATGTGATGTAATAGCCGCTTATCCACAGGGGACCATAAGCTATCTGGGAAATGTATGACCACTTCATTGAGCCAATTCCAGCTAGGATCAAGATGCATAGGGGTCTCATGGGGCAAACTAAACAGAAAGGCTCGTTGAGGGCTCCAACATTACCAGCTTCGGTTCCTTCTGGTCCGCCGGGTCTAGTGCCAGGAACTAGTTGAGTACCGAAAATCGCGTATGAAGCAAAAATAACGCTTAGAATTAAAAAGATCGCAATGATGAGATACCTTGATTGCCCAAGTGCGGTGTTTGTTTTCTCGGAGAAATGTAAATGGCGTAGTCGTGTTGCTTTTCGGATTCGTGTCAACGCATCCTGGTAGAGCCCGAAAGGACATAGCCAACCGCAGAAAAACCTACCGGCAATAATAGCTGCAAAAGCTACCATACCCAAAACTATACCTATCTTCTCCAAACCTGAAGTTGAGTAAATTACCTCGTAACCACGCGGGTAGTTCCAAAATGGGAAAATGTAAGCTTGTAATTGCCATATTGGACAAGTTATCGTTCGCCCGTTAGGATAATAGCATGCCAAAATAGGAACAGATAACCCATCTGGAAACTGAGTTCCCAACAAATTTGTTCCAACCAAGGCGCTTCGCGGTGAAGGCCCCAAAGGAGCAAACAACGGTTGATTGAAAGGACCTATTATGATTCCCATAAATACAGCAAAAACGGCCGCAATTTGAATAAAAAGCCGAAGGGAACTAACTTTTTTGGTTTTGTCCTTAGTTAGTTTATAGATAAGTAAAATTCCGACGACTACTATTGCCACGTAAACTGGGAGCACGATGCTAAGGGGAGTTTCTGTAATCATTCTTCCACTTCTTCCCCACCATATTTTAATGCTGAGCTTAGTTCATTAGCTTGATCATTTTTCATCAACACAATATTTTTCGGTGACTTTGTGTTTCTTACGTTGAACGCAACCGAGACAACAACTACTGCGGCTAATAAAACCGCTATTGTAATGGCTACCGAATGTTGTTGGTAGAAAGGCAAGTTTGAACTCACAAAATTAACATCAAAAAAACCATAATGGACAACACTAACGTTGCCAGACACACCATTGACAACAACTGTTCCATTAGGCGAAATTGTCCATTGTGGTCCTTCAGCAAGAAAAGTGCTGTTACCTGAGATGACGGTCCAATCGACCCCGTTATATTGACCAGCTGAAGCAACTTGACCAAAGTTAAAAATTTGTTTTCCCTGACCCTCAGCCTCATATCGCAGCCGTGAGCTCTGACGCGTGAAATTAAGTGCGTTGTAAGAGAAAATTGTAATGTTAGAGTTTTGTGCAGAAACTGTAAAGTTTTGGAGTGTCTGTGATCCTTGGAGACTTAGATTTGTGAAAATCCAAGAGTCATTTGCAATGGTTGCACTGGAGTATGTGCCATTGACTGCGAAACTGATAACGCCGTCGTATTGTGGAATGCTAAAGATTTCGGCTGGGGTGAGAGTAATGTTATTTTGTGCTTGCACATTAAGGTAAATCCATGGGCAAAAAAGTAGAATGATAATTATGATAACTCCAATTGACATTTTCCAATTAACGGTCACCAATCCCCAACCCACAATTCGCAATAGTAAATCACAATGTTTAGCTATAAGACTTTTCTAGAAGCATGGCACTACAAGGTTAGTTAAGAAATTGCAGACTTATCCGTTTTGCCTATTAATGAGAGTTGCTAGATGAAAGTTAAATGAAGAAATCCTTAGTCATCGCCGCGGTGCTAATAATAATCATCGTTGCAGTAGGCGCATCAATACTTGTTTTCCTAAACAGCAATAATTCACCTGTAAATCCCCCAGCGACGCCACGCTACACTTACTCTGTTGTTAACACGTATCCGCATGACACAAACGCTTTCACAGAAGGGCTAGTATACGCAGATGGATTTCTTTACGAGAGCACAGGACTCAATGGTGCTTCTTCTTTACGCCGTGTAGATTTAGCAACTGGATCGGTGCAACAACAAGTCATTCTGCCCAGCCAATATTTCGGTGAAGGAATAACAATTGTCAACAATACCATTTTTCAATTAACATGGCAATCAAACATAGGTTTCATCTACAACAAAACCACTTTTGCTGTTTTGGGAAACTTTACTTATCCGACACAAGGGTGGGGTTTAACTTTTGATGGCACCCGGTTGATCATGAGTGATGGAACAAACAATCTATATTTTATCGACCCAACCACTTATGAGAGCATTGGACAAATCCAAGTGCACGACGGAAACAAAACAGTAGTAAACATTAACGAGTTAGAATATGTCAACGGAGAAGTTTACGCCAACATATGGCATACAAGCACAATAGCCATTATCGACCCCCAAACAGGGCAAGTTAAAGGATGGATAGACCTCACAGGATTATCAAACGAAAACAACTCCTCAAATCCTGAAGCCGTACTCAACGGCATCGCTTACGATCAAAAAAACGACAGGTTATTTGTGACGGGCAAAGACTGGGCAAACCTATATGAAATAAAAATAATTCCTCAAACCGCGGTACCAGCTTAAACCAACGTTGAATCTTAACTGTTCGGGAATAGCTTATTGCATTAATGTTGCGCGGCGTAGTAGGAAAGAATTGCCAAGGGAATCACGAGAACATATGAAACTAAGGTGCCAACCCAAATTCCCAAGCTGGGAAACAAATAACGCACAGCCACGCTGAATGGAATAATTGTCAAGATTCCGCTAAAAACTAATGGTTTAGTCATGGCACGTGAGAATTCTGTTCCCCTGCTTCTGTTCAAAATTACAAAGGTTGATGTGAAAACTGCTGGAAACGCAGCTGCGATGCCTCCAAGGACTGGTCCTCCAATTTGGCTCAAAAGCACTGACAGCAAAACAAGAGAGCCAGCACCTATTCCGCGCAAAATAATCTCATAAAATCTGTACACCTTCTCTTCACCTTTCATATTTTGCAACTTTAACTTTTTAAAGAAAAAATAAACTAAAACTGAAATCACAGTTCCGCCGATCAATGAAAACGCGAAATCACTAAGGCCTGAAGCGACGATCAAGGCAGAAGTTGCAAACCAGAAGATTAGTGAGAAGGTAATACCGCGAACAAATCCCTTCTGGGCAAAAAAAGCATAAAAAAATAGGTATGCACTCGTGACACCGAAAGCTAATGGGAAAACTGTAGTTGCCTGAACTGCAGCATTTGAAGATTGATTAATCCCTATGAAGAAAAAAGAAAAGGCCGATGTTGATGGAAGCCCTCCAAGGATACCACCTATAACGCTACCTTTCTTTTCAGCTATGATGGTGATTATGCTTACCCAAAGGCTTCCAACTGCAAAAGCTAAAACAAGGTGAGTGAATATTGAGGCATCAGCCATAATTTCACTATTTTACAGATAATTGTTTTATTAACTTTTCAAGAGGCTTTTGCGAATTTTGTCAGGTTGACTTTACCAGACAAAAGGAATTAGTCGATATCGAACATCGTGGCAATATTTGCCGTAACCTTCTAAGTTCTTAATCAAGAATTTTTCTTCCCCAACAATTCTCACAACAATTGCTGCCAAAATAGGTGGAAAAGCAAGCAATCCCCAAAACGAACCTAAAGCAAGAGGAGTAAAAAGCAACATAACTAAAGCTCCAGAATACATTGGATGACGTACTTTCCCATATGGACCACTAGAGATTACTTCTTGCCCTTCGTTTACCTCAACAAGAACAGATGTATAGCTGTTCTCTTTGAATACAAGAAAAATCATGAAAAGACCAAGTACTACAAAAACATCCCCAGTTAAACTCATGTAATAGGGAACGGGTGACCATTTGTAATGATGGTCGATTGAAGGCACTATAACTAGCAATATGAAAAAAACGCTAATGACTGCTTGAGTGATTTTTTGCGTGTTTTCTTTTTCTGCGGCGCCTACTTTTAGTCGACTCGCTATGAGGTTAAGGTCTTTTTTCAGGAAATAAGCGCTCACCGCTGTTACACATACCAAAAAGACAAGCCAATACGTCCATGCTTGCCAATAATTCAGTGTCCAAGCAGGCAAAAACAAAGCAACCCACAACAAAATGGCAAGTGCAGATAATCCTATGATTGCTTGCTTGGTTATACTCAGACCAGATTTTTTCATTCATTATCAGCCCCAGAAAATTGATAAAAAGAGTGTTTAAGCTTTGCACTCTTTTAGTTTGCCTAATTCTAAAGCGCCTTTAATTAATCGCTCCAGAGATTCAAAATCAGAGCGCTGAACAGTAGTTTCTACAGAGCTAACATAGTTACTATTTTTTGCCTTTATAACACATCTTTCGAATTCCTCATGCAAAATATCCTTAGTCATAATTGACTTACCGTCAAGTAATCTCAGATCGCAAGTAAGGCAATATTCAAAATCAAACTCCAACTTCCTTCCTTTGGAATTGTTTTCACCAAAGTATTTGACATCTTTCGCTAATTTACTGAAATCAACATCGTCAAATTCAATGAAAGCCACTCGGGTCTTTTTGATATCATGTTTATGGCTCAAGCTAGTCACTCTCTGCGCCCATTGGACCTGTCTTAATAGCTACTTCGTTCACTTAAACGGTTTTTGATTACGGAACAATGTCCTGCTCTAAGGAAAAAGAAGACTGGCAGCTATGAATCGGATACTAATTGAAATCTGGAAGCATCAGCTAGTATCATTTGTGCAATTCTATTTCTTCCAAGGTCTTTTGACACCTTGATTATCCCAATACCCGCAACACATGCGTACGGTTACAAACATCTTTATTTTTTCATGGCCACAAAATTTCTTATTTGACGCATCAGCTTTAGGTCCTCCTGGAAGAGTAATAAGGTCCGCTTTCTCTGCTTTTTTCATATCTTCCTTAGTTTTTGGGTCAATGCCGCCTTGGTCGTTTAATTCCTTAGAGTCAACTGGTTCTTCCTTTTTTGATACATACATGCAGTTGTAGCAGTTAGTTCCAACTACCTTTTGATTTTGCATGAAAACACTATTCAGTATTTGATTTTCGCATCTTTTATAGTTAATCGTTTTTTCTCTTTTGAACAGTTCCTTACATGATTTTTGTGGAAAAAAGTACGATTAAAACCAAAGAAAGAAAGAAAAAGTGAATAATGGGCGATTCATCTTGTATGCGTCAGGCAGGAGAGTCTTGCTGACATAAAATAACAAGTGGCTAAGGAAACAAAAGGCGTATTTAAGGAATAGTGATTGTGCATAAGCTATCTCAAAAGAGCATTTTTTGCTTATTTGTCCAGAACAGCCTTGGCATCTGACAAGTATTTTTCAAGTTTCTCATCAAACTCTAACTTACACATGAGACCAAAGAAATAGTAGGTTTTACCTTTGAACTCAGACTTCCATTTCGCAGTTTTCTCATCAATCTCCATTCCATAAACAACATCTAAAACCACGCAAATACCCATCCAGCCTTATTTAATTCTTAATCCTCCTAATTCATTTTTTCTTTTGCGTTTGCGTATGGAGTTTAAAATTATATATAATGGATAATGGTTGATATGGTCTCTTGAATGTGTAGTTACCGTTAGTTTGGGGGTAAAAAGGTTGGATGAAGTATTAGACATGTTAGATAAAACTACTAAGCGAATACAGAAAACTTTGGATGATACTAAAGAAGCTACTTGGAAGCAATCTGCGCTTTACGAGCAAATTATGCAGTCGCCCGAAGCGTCGCAACACCAAAAAATCAGTGCATTTATCAAAAAATCACGCTATTTAGATCAGCTCGAAGCCCTAAATTCCCAACTCAGCTTACTCTATACCCTTCAGATTTTCGCGTTTAAAGTTAAAGTTCTAGAAGTAACCGTTGGCAACATAAATGATCAACTGTCAAAGTCTGGAATTCTTCTAAAGTCAGCAGAAATAGAGAACATAAAAACAAATATTGACTCCCTCAAAATCCTCATTGAAGCACAATATGAATCCATGAAAGAAATCCACGAAAGTCAAAACAAAACCTTAGACTACATCCATTAAACATTTTCACTGGTTCAAGTGTTCCATGTGAATCGGCTGCATGCACTTTGTGAGGAAGTCAAAGTTTTTGGCTTGGAAAAGATGGCTTTCGCATTGGCAGTCTGAGCATCCGAACCCAGCAATGGACAGCGCGTTCTTATGCAATAGACGCGCGATTTTGCATTCTTTTGTCTTGTCGCCTTCCTTGTAATAGGCGCCAATCATCTTTACCGCCTCGTTGCTTAGCAAGTAGTCAATATGCCAGAACAAGCGTTTCTGCTTACTTAGGTGCCTCTTCACCCTTAGCTCAAGATTGTTTTGTGCCGAACCAACATAAGCATACAAACCCGATGGGAAGGTCAGCAAACCAAAGGCACCGATGTTTACTGTGATTGTTTTGGATATTTCTACGATTAGCACGTATATGCCCTTCAACAGTAACTCCTTCCAATTAAGCTTAAGAATGATTGTTAACTTCTAATTTTAAGCTGGGCTTTCTATTACTTTTCCCAAGCAAGTGTATATTTATTATGTCTGTGGTGCTCCAAATTAGAAGAACTTGCTAGCTGCATGTTCCATGAATAGAACTAAAAGTGGTTGATTACAGATTTTAACATAGCACGTGTTAAGAGGATTCTCAAATGCTCATTTAAGCTACAAATGATTCAATCATCTCAGTCCGCTGCAGGTGAAACAAGTAATTGAACCATTGCAGACTTCGCACCATAGGTTTAATGGCAGTTGCTATAATGTTTTCCTCGTTTATCTTTAGCTCCTCTTTATTGCTAACTTTCTTCAGTCGCCTTTTGGTCGAGATAGTATTTTCCATTTATTTCTTTGAAGATTCTTGTTTGTCCTTTGCGTCTTTCCAATATTCTTACGAATATCCGCGACAAACCGAGTTCCTTGGCTGTTAGAGCTGTTTCTGGGCTAATAGCACCTTTCTCTTGAAAAGTTCTGATAGCCTGCTGGATTCTTTCTCCGGTCCAGCCTTGTTGTTCAGTCGTTTCCTGTTGGCTGGACATAGTGGGCGTCACATTGACTGTAGTCGGGGCAGTTTGGACTGGTGCTTGTTGTACGGTTTGTGCTGGTTGTGTTCGGCTATTTGATTCTTGGACAATAGTCGTAGAAATACTTGAACCGACTTTGCCTTCATCCCCTGGTCCATTTCCGCCGCTATCGTCTTTTGGCACTCCCCCTGGAGCAGAGCTCAGCTTTATAATGCAGTCAGTTTTGTTTTTCACGGAAACTGAAATCGGCATTGATGGACTGAATCCTGAGGCGCTTGCCTTAATTGAGTAATCGCCCTTTTTCACGTTGCTGAAAATGATTTTCCCATTGTTTTCAGTAATGCCCGACAAATCCTCTGGGCCGCTTGCTGAAACATTTGCTCCGGAAATCGGTGATTGTGTTTGGGAGTTTTGCACTAGCACTGTGAATTTTCGTTGGCGACTGAGCCATATGAGGATTATAATGATTAGCAATATGATGATGATTATGATCACGATGATCCACATGATTGAGCCAAAGTCAAATGAGCCTGATGGGTTTGGTGTTGCAGATGTGGTTGAGAGGCCCGCTATAACTGAGACGGTGCTGCTTCCGCCGTTGCCTACATATATTGCACTCTTGCCCGCGTCATAAGTTGCTGTCCAAGGTGAATTCCCCACGTTTATGGTTTCGACAACTTTGTTTGTGTTGTCTGATATTGCTACGACTTTGTTGCTTTGATGAAGCACCACGAAAATTTCACCTCGAGAGGGATCGTATGCTAACCCTTCAACTTGCACTTCAAAACTTAAGTCCGAAATAGTGGCAACAATTGAATTGGTTCTATCAGAAATGACCGTGACGACGGCGGAGCCTCCGCCAACACCGGTGGGTACGAATATCTCGCCTTTTGCAGGATCATAGACTATGAATGAAGGAAACCCCGGCAGAGGCAAAGTCGCAACTACCGTGTTGGTATTATCAGATATAACTGAGACAGAGTAGTTCTTTGAGTCAGTTTCATAATTAACTACAAATATCTCGCTTTTACCAGAATCGTAGGCGATACTAAAAGGTTCGACTCCTACGGGTACTGTTGCTACCACAGTGTTTGTGCTGTCTGATATTACTGAGACAGTGCCGTCGTAAGAATTAGTTACAAATAATTCGCCCTTTGCGGAATCATAAGCTATGTTGTAAGGGGATTGCCCTACGGGTATGGTGGCAACAACAGCGTTGGTGGCATCTGAAATGACCATGACATTGTTGCTATACAAATTGACTACGAATATCTCGTTCTTGATAGAATCATAAGCTACACCATAGGGGTAGCCTCCTACGGGTATAGTTGCAATTACGGTGTTTGTACTGTCAGATATAACTGAAGTTGTGTTATCTTGGCCATTAGTTACGAATATTTCGCCTTTGGAAGAATCATAAGCTAAGCCAGATGGAGCCCCTCCAACCGGTATCGTTGCGGTTACGCCTAAAGCATGAACCATGTTTACTGCTGACAAAACAAAAATTGCGATCAATAACAAAACTAAAGGCTTCCAAACTCTAAGTTTCATAGTCATTCCCCAATCTCTTCTTCAAAAGCGGGTATCGTCAATTAGATTTAAGGCTTTCGATTGCTCGCTTGCATCATCTTAAACTAATTTGAGATTCCACTGAACATGAAAAATTTTTGCAGAAAATAGAATGAATTAAGACTAAATACTCTTAGTTCTCACAGATTTGATAAAGCTAATTGATTTGCCTATAAGCCCCACCTTTAATATTTCTTGGGTTTTTATTCTTAAATTAATGTGTCAAACCTGATAATGGTAAAACCAGATTTTGCTCAGTCAATTCCAAAACGCAAGTCATTGCAAACCAATAATGTTTGAAAAACGAATAGTGAGTAGATTGAGTCATTTATTAAAGAAAAGGGCAGCCTGGTGGTTTTGAGCCACTCATGCGTGCAATGTAATTTTTTAGGCTTATTCTACGATCTTTTCCCAACTTGTGACTAAGTCGAGAACTTCTTGACCTGCTTTGCCGCCGTAGCTCTTTAAGCGTTCGCGAGTGTCTTTTTGAGCAATCATTTGTTTTTGGAATTCTACCATTTGATATGCTTTGTCTGTTAAGTATAGGAGTCCGTCTACTCCTGCTCTTGCCATCCGAACTGAAACTGTTAAGAGTTCACTTGCGGTTGGTGTTTCTCTTGGATCGTCTCCGGGCCCAATTACGTAGAGTGCAATGTTTAGTTTTACGTCTTTGAAGAGTTTCTTGAAGTTGCGAGTAAGCATTTCCCAATACCAAGGTGTTGCATAGTTTTTGCTGAACATAACGACGAGAAATTCGTCTGTGAGGGGTGCGAGATCGTCGAAGTTGACGCCGAAGCGTTCATAGTTTGTAACTGGGTCAGGAAGTACACCTATAACAAATTGG
>DATIXS010000099.1:0-2679 GCA_035518335.1 Candidatus Acidiferrum sp. | reverse complement strand
CAACGATGGGCAGGGATTTTGTTTGGTCCGGAAAAATCAAGGCGGCATACTTTATTCGCTTAATTATGGGAAAGCTGTGTCGGCTGGCGTTGACCCGATTAGCAAGAAGCCGCTTTCGCATTTTAACCCTGGCGCGTTGGTTATGTCTATGGCTGCTGCTGGTTGCAACTTTCGCTGTCAATTCTGTGATAACTGGATGATTAGCCAGGACAGAGAAATCGCTGGGAGATCTTTTCCTCCTGCAGAAGTTGTTAGGTCAGCAAAGGCCAGCGATTGCCAAGGAATAAGCTACACCTACACTGAACCCACCATCTTCATGGAATACGCTTATGACACTGCTAAGCTTGCGCATGAAGTGGGACTGTTTAACACGTTTGTCACTAATGGCTATATGACTCCTGAAGCCGTGAGAACCATAGCGCCTTATTTGGATGCGGCAACGGTTGATTTTAAAGGTGGCGGCGACCCCGACTTCTACAAATCCAGCATGGCAGTGCCCAGCGTTGAACCTATCTATGAATCCCTAAAAGAACTCAAGCTAAACAATGTGCATATTGAAATAACCAATTTGATTGTTCCAAAAACAGGCGATTCCCTCGATAGAATTCGTGAAATGGCCAAATGGATCAAAAATTACCTTGGGGCAGACACCCCATTCCACCTGCTGCGTTTTCATCCAGAATACAAAATGACCACTATACCCGCAACAAGCGTGAAGGAAATGGAGCAAGCACTACTAACAGCTAAAAACCAAGGCTTAAACTACGTCTACCTAGGCAACGTATCTGGACACCCAGCAGAAAACACCTACTGCCCCAAATGCGACACAGCAGTCATAAAACGCAACAACTTCGACATAACCCAGTGGAACCTCACAAGCGACATGAAATGCCCCGTTTGCGGAAACCAAATTCCAATAAAAGGCAAACTATGGCAAAACAACCTTAGGTTTCCGTATTCGCTATTTTAGTGTGCAATTTTTTTCTTTGTGTTTTAAGTTGCTTTTTTAGTTTGGGGTTTGTTGTGGTTGCAGGTTGTGTGCTAGAATGTGTGTATTTGTGCTAAAATGTGCTGGAATGTGCGTTTTTGTGCGGAAATGTGAAAGAAAGGAGCAGGCAAATTGTTTTTAACTCAAGGCTCATTTTTTGAATTTAACCGATAGATGACGGATCCGATAATCTGGAAAAAAACTAAGTTTAGAAACCGCTAGAAAAAAGATTGAAGGTTTGCTGAGGCTCTGGACAATTTCTTCTTAGGAGAAAAGAAATGGAAAATCTAGCACGAACTATGGCTATTTTCGTGAATTTCAGCCAAATCCTTCTCAGCCCTTATCAATCTACCAATTTTTGACTAAAAAAGGGGAAAGGGAAAGTTGTTTTCATTGTGTTCATCTTATGCTCGTTTTCTTAGCATCACTATGGCTATTGCAACACAAACAATGACTACTACAATGATTGCAGCTACTCCTATCATGAAGTCGGTTGTTGTCGCATAGTTGGCTATTATCGGTGCAGGCGTAGAAGTTACTGTTGATGCTGGGCTTGCATAGAAGGTTGTGTCTGCTGAGGAGTCTAAATTAGAAACTGAATAAACTTTTAGTTAATTAACGCCTATCTAAGATTTAGCTCTGATTACCGCTAAATGAAGCAGTCTTTCGATGTCTTAGGATGACTGCGAAAAAGAGCAGAGAGAGCAACAATGGTAAAGTTGTCAACATTGGAAACTCCGGGACAGTTGTCGCTGGAGGAGAAGTGGTGGGTAATTGGGTCGGCTGGGAAGTTACGGAAGGCGTCGCTGTTGACGTAGGCGCGGCTGTTGGCGCAACGGTTGGAGCAAGAGTTGGTAAGATTGTAGGTGTGGCTGTTGGAGTTGCTCCTAATGCAATAACAACAGTATGGCTACTATGATGATAAACAAAAGTTATTATCCAATCATTACTGTTTGAAAAAGAATTATAATTAATTGCTGCATTGTCTAAAAGTACATTGAGCTTTGATATATCAGGGACAAGTGATTGTGGAATGCAAACTTGAGTATAGCCGGCTGTTCCTTCAGTTCCTGAAACGCCGAAGCTTAATTGGTTTGTTGTTGAGTCAAATGTTAAGCTAGTGAGCGTTGAATTTGAGGTGACTGAAAAAACATTTTGAGCTTGATCGTTAAAAGGTGCCACTGCAAAGTTGTTTGTAGCACTTACGCCAGAGAAGGCACTGTTACCTAGAAATATCGCTTTAATCATGTAATTTCCCGAGGCAGTAGGGAACCATACGACAGAGAAGCTTCCATTGTCGTCAGTGTTCGCATAAGCTAAATCTTGCCAAGTGTTTCCAGCTGTAACACTGTAGGATAATTGTATTCCAGCGTTAGATACGCCTATTCCGTTATACGTTAAAGAACCTTGAATTTGAACGTTAAATCCAGAATTTGTAGTTGTGCTAATGCAATCGAATGGTAAACTGGGAGAAGGCAAGATGGGGGTAGGTATCGGTGAAGAGGTTGGGGTTGGAGTTGGCACTGGAAATGTAATTAGTGTTGTTTGGTTATTTGACGGTAAATAATATTTGGTGTTGTTTACAAAGCTTTGTCGGGGAAAGTTAATGTATAGAGTCCATGTTCCGCTTTCCGTTGGGGCAAAACTAAGGTTCAGAGAGCCATCGGTGTTTGATTTCATCAGGTTATTTA
>DATIXS010000098.1:0-5246 GCA_035518335.1 Candidatus Acidiferrum sp. | reverse complement strand
CGCTCTTCAACAAGATTCTCCAGATTATTTCGGTATTCTTCAAGCTTCTCTTCAGCCTGCTTGCGCTCAGTGATATCTCGAGCTGCTGTTACTACGCCCAGCAGTTCTCCAGTTGGGCTTTTGAGAGTGGCTGAATTGAGCTCAACTGGAACATATGAACCATCCTTGCGGCGATATTGCACTTCACCTTCCCAATGACCAGTCGCCTCTTGCTTTGCCAATTCTTCTGGACGTGACGAATTCTCGATCTTTATTGGAATTAGTTCTTGGAAATTTTTCCCCATAGCCTCTTCTTTGGTGTAGCCGAACAATTCCTCAGAGCCTTTATTCCAATAGGTAATATTGTACTTTGAATCAACGCCGAAAATGGCTTCACGCGCCCTAGATAACAAGTTAGCCTGAAAAGCCATAGCTTCTTCAGTTTTTTTACGTTCGGTAATGTCATTTGCATAAATATTTACGTACCCTTCAGTTGTGATAGGAACAAACAAGAACAATAATGCCTTATTTCCATAGGTTTCTTCAATTTCAATTCTTTTGTCGGATGCTAAAGCGTTGGCAACGGCCTGACTAATATGTTCAGGTGCACTTTCGCCAACCTTGCAATTCCATGCAGCCAACAAAGAATCTCCCGCAATGTTGCAGTAAAGTATTGTGCCTTTGCCATCTATGCGAAATATTGGATTGGGATTCTCAGATGGAAACCTTGCGATAACTTCAATTTCGCGCTCTAGTTGCTTGCGTTGGGTGATGTCCTCGGAAATCGAAACAAAGTGACCTCTTTGTGGGCAATACAGAGAAATATGAAACCACTTCTTCGTCTCTTGTGAATACATCTCAGAAGTCGTTGGTTCGCAGTTAAGAGCGACATGACTACTAATTTCCATCCAATCTTCCGGAATTTTTCCATCCTTAAGTACCTCGGTGGCCTTTTTGCCCAAAATACTTTCCCTCTTAAGTCCGAGGCTTCTCGCAAAAGCTTCATTAACGTCTAGGTAAACGTAATCAATTGGTTTTCCACTCTTATCAGTTGCAATTCTGCAATATGCGAATCCTTCTAGCATTTTAGAGAAGAAAGTGGCAAGTTGCTCGGGATTTGACCTGAACGCTTCAGCCCACTTTGTCGAAAGGCCAACATCAGATTCCGCACCTGTTGCACGGCTGAGCAAAGCAATTATGAAGTATATGCCTGATAGATAAATTGTAATTCTTGATAGCCAGTTCATCGGGTCGCCCAGTTTAACTGTAAAATATGCTGCCACCATGGCTAAGCCAAATAGTGCAAGTGCTAATGAATACCAGTAAAGAATTGGCGACTTTGTCTCAAAATAACGATATTCAAAAATCACAAAACTCGCAAAAAGCAAGACGATTAAAGCTGCAAGCACAGTTCGCCTTAGAAGGGTTGGACCTGTTGATGTGAGAAAAACAGGCAAAACATTGGAAAGCGCCAAAGCGATCAAAACACCGATTAGCAGAACAGAGGCAAAATAAGTTATAATTAAGATGATCTTTCGTCGGTCAATGTTGCTTGGAACGGTTCCCTGTAAAGTTATAATTGCACTTAAAAACAGAATAATTGCTGACGTTAAGGTTCCAAGATTTGCCACGGTGACAATTACATTAGAAGAAAGGCCCAATGGCACTACTGAAATTGTGGTGATTGTTCCATTTATTAATAGGGCTGCACCGAGAAAAACAAGGTTTAGCGAACCGTTAGTCAAGTAGCCTCTAGCAGAGACAATGGCAACAGTTAGGCTTGCTATAAGTACGAATAGAATTTGGAGGATAAATGCTAAGTTGGGCGGGTTAAAAACTGGTTTGCCAGTGTTGAGGACCACAGCAAGCGCAATTAATATCGATAAGGCAATGATTGGGATTGCCCCCAGCCTTTTTAGGTATGACGTCTTCTGTGCCTCCAAGAGAAAATAGGTTACGTTCTCTAAAGTGCTGTATTTTTTTAAGCCTTTCGGAAAACAACCAGTTTAGCAATGAAATTTGTTAAAGCACAGATTTCAGGATTCCTAATCAATTAGGTAAATTAGGTTTCAGTTTCTTCTCTAGCTTCTGCGACAAAAACGTCAACTTCCAATGCCAGCCTCTCTGCTCGGCATTAAAGGATGCCTCCTCTGGGCTGGAACTTAGAGCAGGCGTCGCTTGAATCTAGCGAGTTAATTGATTTTTTACCCTTCAAGGCGGGCTAAGTACAATGACCACACCAAAAAGCGCAGTCCATACAACGAAAAAACCTGAGTAGCTGGCGGTATAGCGCCTAAGGTAGGATCTTCTAAACACTCAAGAAAAGAAGCCAAAAAAGAAAAAATCTAGTACTTTTTTGTTGCATAACATATTTAACGTGAATTTTCATGATTAAGGTGCGTCTAAGAATCAAGTATTTGCTTCTTCAAACTTGACACGTCCACAGCTAACCCTCTGAAGCCAATTATGTTGTTCTCAAGAACAACTCTTGCAGTTTTAATAAGGACAGTGAAAGTACTGCCATCTTTCCTTGCTAACTTGTATTCATTGGTTTCAAAGTTTTCTCCAGCAAACAATCTCTTTAGGTTATTCTTTGCCCTCTCACGGTCATCTGGAATAATCAACTCAAAGGCATTCAAACCCTTGTCAAAATCCTGTTGAGAAAATCCCGTAATTTCAAAAGCCCTCTTGTTAAAGAAGGTAAGTCGCCCTGTTACATCAGCGTCGAAAACAATTTCAGGCAACGAGTTAGCCAATTCTCTATATCTTTCCTCACTTTTTCTAATTACTTCGTCAGCTCTTTTGCGTTCATCAATATCCAAAAACATGGCTTGCACGGCTGGTTGCCCTCTATATTGAATACGGTTTGAAGATGCCTGCAACCATATTATTGACCCGTCTTTCCTAACTGCACGAAAGTCATAGCTTGTCTCCCTTTGTTTACCCATCAAGCGGTCTTTGAAACGGTTAAAGAACAACTCTCTATCCTCAGAATAAACTAACTCCATCACTTCTTGGGGTGAAAGGGAGATAAATTCTTCAACTTCATAACCCAACATCCTGCCCATAGCTAAATTAGCAAAAACAACTCTGGGCGGAACTCCCTGAGCAATCATTATACCTTGAAGCGATTCCTCCACTAACATTCGATATTTGGCTTCTGACTCAACAAGCAAGCTTTTCGCTTTTTTACGTTCCACTATTTTGTATATTGCATCTGCCAATTCGCCGTAAACCGTTTCGGGAGAACCATTCTTATCTATGTATCGATCTGCCCCTAAGTTTAATGCTCGAATTGCAATTTCTTCTCTGCCTCTGCCCGTAAAAATTACAAAAGCAATCTTGTTTTGTTGATCTCTTAGTTCCTTCAAAAAATCTAAACCATTTTTTTTGGGCATTTCATAGTCAGAAATTACAGCATCATAAACATGCGTTTTCAATTTTCTGAAAGCCTCATCAACTGAGCCTACGTTATCAATTTCGAATTTGTTTTCTGCTTCCAGAACCATCTTCGAAACTTGCAGAAGAGAATCATCGTCGTCAACGTGCAAAATACGCAAAAGGTCATCTTTAGCTGAGTAATCCGAACTGACCACAGGTTTAGATATCGCATCGACAACCTGAAGCCCACATGCAGTTGAGCTCTCCGAATTATTCATAATACTTTTCTCTATACTGGGAAGAAAAAAAATGCTAATAATGCTTATGAACCTCTAATATTGACCACAAAGTAGCCTATCTATTGAAGAAACCAATCAATAATAAAAACAAAAAACTATTTCAGCATATTCGTCTCCGTAGGCATTGCTTCATGCTTATAGTTCATTGGAAACGGTAAGTTCCTGCGCCTTCCTTAGTACCGCCAACAGAGTTTTGCCTCGCGCAGAAATGCAATAACACATCTTTCCATCATGGTCTTTTATGGCTTCAATGAACCCTTTCTTTAGGCAATCGGAAAAATACTTGTTGAAACGCGCATAATTCAGATTAGATCGGTACATTATTCTCATTTTTTTCTGAGGAGTTAAAGTTGCCTCTAAGATATCCATCGTTATAGTTCCCCAACCGCGCCTCTGCACGCAACCATCTCCTCTCACTTAAGCACCAAAATAAAGCATAGACTTTACGCGTATAAGCCATATTTCTAAAACGGAATATATCTAGAAAATTATTCAGCGCTATTGCTCAATCCCGAAATTTTATCGAACCTTCTCAGCCCTATTTTCCAAATTCTTTAGAGAACTAAAAAAAGAGAGGGAGTTGATTTGGCTTGTTTTTGCTTTTGCTTATGGCCGTTTTCTGATCGTCAGCATCGCAAGTACAGCGCCTATTATGACCATGACGACTATTATTGCGGCTGCAGCTATTGCGATATACATTCCTGTTGGGGGTTGTGCTGCCGCTGGTTGTGGAGACACTGTCGCCGCCGGTGAACTAGCGTAGAAGGCTGCATTGGCAAAGGATCCGTAGTATGATTGTGTGCCTGCAAAAGTGGCGGTAACCGTGAAGTTGCCGGATATGTCAGGTGTCCAAGTAAGGCTATAGAAGCCGTTTGAGTTAGTTGTTGCAGTGCCTATGGTTCTATAGTTGCCATTAGAGTCTAAGACAGATATTGTCACTGGAACTCCAGTTACATTGGTTGGCATCGGCTGTTGATCATAAACTGCTTCCATAAATTGAGTCATGCTTGCGTCAGACACACATGGCAATCCGTTGGGGAAGTTCATTGCTTCGGAATTTTGTTGTGAACCTGCGGATATGTCTGTGACTGCACCCGTTATCGTTATCGGCGCAGCAGTTGTCACTCCGACACTTGGCGCTGTAACAGTGGTTTTGCTTGGGCCCATGCCATAGCAGTACAACTGATTGTCATAACCGTTAGTCGTTACCATGTAACCATCTGAAACAGCGGCTTCACCACCGTTTGAAGTGGCGAAGCTCAAGGTCTGCCATAATAGGTTTCCGTTAGTCGTGTTCCAAACAAACATCGATGCTCCGTTATATAGTGGTGGACTGTATAAGTGGCCGCCCTGGGTGACTAGTTCTCCGTTGGTTAAGACTGGAATGTTCGCTATGGTCCATACACCGTATGGAGTATTCGCCCCTGCGACTCCGAAATTCGAGACTGCATTAGTGGTGTTATGCCATATGATCGCACCGTTTGTAGTGTTAAGATCCCACACGTTCCCTCCGAAGGTAGCTACGTACAATTGGTTGTTAGCGCCAATTACCGAGTTAGTAATATAGTATCCCCATGGATTGTCTGT
>DATIXS010000097.1:0-2637 GCA_035518335.1 Candidatus Acidiferrum sp. | reverse complement strand
GCCAGTTAGATGAAATAACATACCAGTTAGTGTTCATGCCGTAGATTGGCCGAGTCCAGTACTGAGTTGGAAGAGGAGTTGTTGGATAATTTGAAATTGCAGTTGATTGAACTGTAAGTGTTATGGAAGCTGAGCTGGCTTGATAAGTGTCGTTAAAGAATGCGCTTGGACCAAACGTGCCTGCATTGATGTTTAACACGAAATCAGGGTAGGTATATTTTTGACCTGGGAAGCTGAAAGTTAAATTGTAAGTACCAACTTGGCTTGGGGTGAAAGAATAATCCTGTGCTGATGTTGGATCTTGGATTGTTGCAAATGTCTGTGTCGACACTGTGCCGTCGGGTGCAGTGATGCTAAGCTGGTAGTTGTGGAAACGAACCTGGTTTGTTAGAGATGCACCATCAATCACTTGGTTAAGCCACATAATAATTTCTACTGATTGACCGACGCCTGCTGGGCTTGGTGACGCATTAATGTAAGCGTATGTTGGAATATTCCAAGCAGGTGTATGTGCATTAATCGATGGTAATAGCATTGTTGAAGCCATCATTGAAAATGTTAGTAAAATAGCGATTGCAATAGATTTATTTTTGTTTTTGTACATTTTTTATTTTTCTCCTTTTTCTGTAATTCAAGCTGTCTCCTTTGTTCATATTTAAAACTTTTCAAAATTCTTATATTTGTTGCACAAAATTGCCTTTATACCTATAATAAAGGCAATAATATAAGATTTTAAGTTCTTGATTAAATCGACAATACCTGATAAAAACGTGATACACAGTTAATTTAAATAGAATGAAAAAACATAGCTTGACCCTTAACGAGGGGTAAGTCTTAACCGAGCAAATTAGTGTAATCCAAGCAAAAATTCTCAAAGAGTTAATAGCTGACGGCCGCCAAAGCGAAAACGAGATTGCAGAAAAACTAGGGCTAACAAAGAGCATTGTTAAAGAAAATTATCACAAGTTAGAAGAAGCGGGCATAATAACCGGTGCCACTACACACATCAATTATAGAAGCTTTGGTTACAAAGCAGTAGCGCACATGTTAATTAATATTGAACCAGAACAGACAGATCAACTTATCGAATATTTGCAAAAAATGCCAGAGGTTTATTCTTTCTATAGCAGAGGGATTAAAGGAAACATTGATGTTGTGGTAATTCTCAAAACCTTAGAGCAATTGAGCGAAACCAAAGACAAAATCAAAAGGCATTTTTCGGTATTAGAAATGAAAACTGCAATCTGGACAGACGTAAAAGAAATGAACCAGAATCTCGCGATAATTCCGTCCAATTTCAAAGTAAACGAACAAGAATGCCTCACTCACAAAACTTTCTTGCAGAATAAAAACGACTTCGGGATTGTAGACGAAACAGATAAGAAAATAGCTGACAAACTCGCTGAAAACGGAAGAATCCCGATAGATTTGATGGCAAAAGAATTAGGAATATCATCTAAAACAGCTAAAATACGATACGAAAGACTGAAGAAAAATAGGGTTTTAAAAGTTACTATCCAAATTAACCCTAGTAAAGTGGGATATCAAGCGATGTGCGTTTTTTTCACCGTAACCTCAAGTGAAAAGCCACTTTTAATTATTGAAAAAATCAGCAACATACCGAACATAATCAGTATAATGAAAACTTCAGGAGACTACGATCTGCAGATTTGGGCAATGGTACAAGATATGACTCAACTGCTTTATATTCAAGAAGAGATCGGCAAGATTCCTGGCATAAATAAAATTGATACAGAAATCTTGAGATTAGAGGAAAGATGGAAAGGCTGGCCTTCTCCACGCCAATATATATCTACTTTTTAAATTTAATAAATCTTATATAATAACCAATAATGAATGTAAATTGGCAATTTCGACAAAAATAACATAGTGAAAACAAGAAATGTTAAATCAAAATTTCGAACAATCCTGCAACAGAAATGGAAAACGAGTTTCCATAAGTGATCTTGATTCAAAAATTCTAAAGAGATTGTTAAAAGACGGGCGAATGGGCTACAATCAGATAGCAAAAGAATTGAAAGTGTCAAAAAATAAAATCTGGAAACGATGCAGGGCAATGGAAAAAAAAGGCATAATTAAAGGAGCAACAATTCAATGGAATTTTGGACATTTTGGCTTTGACGCACTTGTAACTCTGCTTATCAGCGTCGAAGCTCAACAAATCGAACAAGCTATGGGGCTTATTGAAAAAATAACTGAGGTGCGTGCTTACCGCCAGTATAATAGTATTTTCAATGTTAGAGCGGTAGCAAATCTAAAAGACCTAAATGAATTAGACCATGTCAAGCAAGTGATTAAGCGAAAGCTTCCCACCATCGGTTTAAAAACTTACGTCTGGGCTGGAGTTAGAAACACTCCTGAGAATTTAAACCTCATGCAATCATCGCAAAACATTAGCGGCAGCCAAGAATATGAAAAAGTAGTTAACTATAGTACTGGTAAGGTAACAATTGATGATTTAGATAGACAAATTGTAGAGAAATTAACTTTGAATGGGCGCTCCTCTTTCACTAAGGTTGCAAAAGAATTAAGCGTCTCAACCGATACGATAATAAAAAGATACTGCAAGTTGATAAAAACTAATGTGATAAAAGTTTCAATTCAAATTAATCCTAA
>DATIXS010000096.1:0-2410 GCA_035518335.1 Candidatus Acidiferrum sp. | reverse complement strand
TGCAAAAAACCTTTGAAGAAGCGAAATACGTTGTTTTCGGAGTGCCCTTTGACTCAACGAGCTCTTATCGTTCAGGGGCAAGGTTTGGACCCAACGCGATTAGACAAGCGTCTCTCAACATTGAAACCTACAGTTTCCGCAGTGGACTTGATGTTGAAGATTTAGCAATCTATGACGCTGGAGACTTGCATGTTTCACCTGACGTGGCAAAAACGGTGGATATGACCCGTCTCGTAGTTGAAGATATTTTGAACGCTAGTAAAATCCCAGTTGCAATCGGCGGAGAACACACAATTACACTCGGCATTGCAAAGTCTTTTAGCGACAAAGCAGCTAAAACGGCTGTATTGTCTTTTGATGCGCATTTAGATTTACGCTGCGAATTTTTAGGTTCAACCCTGTCGCACACTACGTTTATGCAGTTGATAAGAGAGGAAGTGAAGCCAGCGAAAATAATTGAAGTTGGCACCCGCTCAGTTTGTAAAGAAGAACTAGCTTACGCCAAAAAGGCACAGATTGAATTTTTCACTTCTCAACAAATTATTAGGAAGGGTTCAGAGCAAATAGCTGACGAGTTGAAAGAGAAGCTTGAATCTTATGATAACTTGTATTTGACGGTAGATATGGACGTGCTTGATCCAGCGTTTGCTCCTGCAGTGCAAAACCCTGAGCCTGAAGGCATCTCCACAACTCAACTGCTGGATCTTGTTTTGGCTCAATGTAGCAAACGCGTTATAGGTTTTGATGTCACAGAAATTGCGCCGATTTACGACCAAGGCGTCTCATCAACAGTAGCAACTAAAGTCATATTTGAAATGCTTTGTCAATTGGAAAAATCTGAAAAAAAAGAATGATTCTCGACTGTCTACATTAATTCTAGTTAAAGTAGAATGTTATATTCATCTTAGTTTTTTCAAAATCCTATTTGACACTCTTTATCATATTACTTGAAATGGTTTTGATCAATTTTGGAAAGCCATAAATAAACGTTGAATGTCTATAAATTAAGATTAACCAAGAAAAGTAACTTTAAATTGACAAATCTTTGGAGAGATGGCTTAAAGTGGGGGAAGGAATTAGAGATAAACTTAGCGACCGGATGGAACCGTTTAGTAAATTACGTATTACGGTTACACATGGTTCAATAATTGCAATCGCAGCATTAGCGCTAATATTATTTGTAGCTTTTGTTATTCGTATTTTACCCTTACGCTGGGAAAATCTCTCTGGAGGTACAGCACTCCTTAACGAATTTGACCCATACTATCAATTTGGCATTACCCAGCATATGGTTAATTTTGGATTGCTATCACCTTATTTGGGTACAGGTTGGGTTAACACTCAACTTTGGTATCCATGGGGATATAACATGGCCACTTCTTTACCATCAACCCCCATAACGGGTGCGGTCCTTTATGATATAGTCAAGGTGTTTGGTGCAAACGTTGATTTAATGACGTTTTGCTCATTAATACCTCCATTCATAGGTGTGCTTTCGTGTCTCGTAGTTTATTTCCTAGGCAAAGACATAGGAGGCAAAGCAGTTGGTTTACTAGCTGCATTATTTTTTGCTCTAGAACCATCAATTGTACAAAGAACTTCTCTTGGGTTCTTCGATACTCAAGTCGTAGGCACACTTGGCCTTGTACTCTTTATCTTTCTATTTCTAAGGTCAATAGACAACAATAGATCGATACGTGCTTCTGTATTGTACTCCTTGAGTGCAGGCGCAGCTTTAGCCTATTTCATAGGCGGTTGGGGAGGAGCATACTACATACTTGGTTTAACTGTCTTGTTTGTTTTCGTAATGATAATACTGAAAAGATACAGTCAAAGACTTTTGCTGAGTTACAGCATAACTTTCGGATTAGGATTATTTATTGCAACTAAGATTCCATACATCTCCCTCAGCTACCTAATTTCGTATGCCGTTCTCCCGATTGCTGCAGGATTCATTTTACTTCTTATATCCGAAACTTTACGCCAGAACTTATCTGCTAAAACTAAACTTACATTGGCAGTTTCAGCAATAGTTGTAATTGCCGGCGGTTTTATTGTTTTAGCGCTAACTGGGTATCTTGGAAGAATTGCCGGAAAATTCGATACCGTTCTCGATCCATTCATACGAGCCTCAGCACCCATTATTAATTCAGTAGCAGAACAGCAAATTTCTGCTTGGGGAAATATCTACCTCGAACTAGGTGTTGGAATATTATTCTTCCTTGTCGGTTTATACCTAATAATAAGAAATCCTACTACCAAGAACGTTTTCCTAATAATTTTTAGCATCACAGCGCTTTATTTTGCAGCTTCAATGGTTCGTTTACTAGCGATTTTCGCACCTGCCTTCTCAATAGTAGCAGCAATAGGCATTCTAGGCATTATCAAACCATTTTACACATTGCTACAG
>DATIXS010000095.1:0-8166 GCA_035518335.1 Candidatus Acidiferrum sp. | reverse complement strand
AATTTCTATTCTCATTAATTCAAACTCACTGGATGGTTCTATTTTCACAGCAAGCACTCTTTTTCCTCTAAGCCATCCGCCAAAACTTGTAAAACAACTAAACTTTATTGTCATTAGATCATATTTCAAACAAGTTTCTATTGTCTCATGAACTAGTCTTTGCTCATTGATTGTTTCAATTGGACCAATTATAGTAATGTGGGGAACAACTCTATTCTCAGTAACTCCTTTGACACCAAATCTTTTGGCAACATCAAAGACTGTCTCCTTTACATATTTCCTTGCAGAGCCTGAAAGTCTGAACTCAACAAGATAACTGTCCAAAAGTTATTCACTTAAAACTTTGATATCTGAATTATAGATAGTTCCGCAATATTTACACTGAATTGGTTCAGATTTGTCAATAATCGTAAGGTTCGGACCACAGTGAGAACATCTTAAGCGTGTAATTTCCTTCTTTTTCATAGCCAAGAAACTTTCAATGATTTCTTTTGAAGAATAAACTAATTTCAGATCTGACCCTTTTTTGAAAAATGCTATGCGTTTAATTTCTCTTTGAGGCGATGGAGTACCTTCTGTCTTAACTAAAAAGACTTTGTGGTTATCTCGAAAAGAGCCTCTGCCCTTGAAGTCTTTGTGAAGTCTACCTTTGTATGAAAACAAGTATTTTGAATCTAAGGCTTCTAAACCTGTTTCTTCTTGAAGTTCTCGCATTGCAGCTTTTCTTCGGCTTTCACCTTTGTTTGCTCCACCACCAGCAAGCATAAAAGATTCACTGCCTTGACTGACAACCAAAATGCCTTCAGGAAACTCGACTATTGCAGTCCCTCTTCTGCGATTGTAAACCATTGAGGCTTCCTCTTTTGACCTTCATATTTAACGTTGTTTCAAAACGCTTTTAGTTTTTGTGTTATACCGTGTTGTTGTGTCGTATCGTTGTGTCGTGTTGTGTTGTTGTGGTTGTCGTTGTTGTGGGGTTATGAGAAGGAGAGAGGTAGTTAGTAAGTGAGTTTTAAGAAGTGGGAAAAAGACTAAAATTTAATGCACACACACAATTACTTTTACGCTTCGCAGGTTAGTTTTTTTCAGTAGTCAAATTTGAAGAATTTCGATAAGATACTTGTTAGTGCAATACTACAACCACATTTGCTTAATAGCCATAGCAACCACTAAAATTATTGGTGAATAAACTTGGTTCTACAAAAAAAGAATTTTCAGAAACCTGATGAGACTAAGACTTCTCCGAATTCAAGAGTAGACACCGTCAGAATGGGTGACATGACGGTATCGAAGCAAACTTATCAACCTGGCTGGCAATGGTCAAAAGATCAGAAATCGCTTGCTGGAACAAATTCTTGTCAAGTGCACCATTTCGGAGTATTGGTCTCGGGTAGGTTGGGTGTGAGAGCGGATGATGGGCAAGAAATCGAATTCGGCTCAGGAGATGTAGTTGACGTTCCACCCGGACATGACGGCTGGACCATCGGAAACGAACCTGCAACATTCTATTGGTTTAGCAAAACAAATCCAAAGTAAACTACTCGCCTAGTTAGGGCGTGTATTTTTTTCTGGAGTTTTAGAAAATATTTTCTTTTCATTTTGTTTTGTGTGTATGAGTTGCCTCTCTATTAACTATAGATTGGAGACGGGCGTTATTGTAGATAGATATTCTTGATTTTTTCTACTAATTAATAGTTAATAACATTTATATACAATATATTAATATTTCATATACAATAGTTGGCACTGAGATATTACAGGAAGTTTAAAAAGTGCAAGTGTTACAAGAACAAGACTCAGAATCGAACAAAACAGGGATTTCTGCAGGTCAAACAAAAGATTCTGATTCCAAAGAACTCAGCGTTTCCGATTTGATAGCAACTTTAAAGAATTTCAAAATAGAAGAACAAGAGTTGCTCCGCGAAAGAGACAAGTTGCAGAAAACGCAGAACGAACTGAAAAATCAAGCTATAACTGAAATTGATGAAAAGAGACAATCGCTCAAAGGTTTGAAATCAGAAATCATATTCTTGCAAAATAAATGTAACGAACTTGAACAAGCGCTAGGCATTATGAGCTATTAATAATTCGTAGACAAAGCTCTACCACTCCCGAGCAGACTTGCACACAACAATGGTTTTTATCCACTAATACTTTTGTTGAAGGGTTCGCGAAGCATGTTGGCTTGGATAAATAGCTGTTTTAGTTGTTCGTCATTTGCTCCTTCTCTGATGGGGATCAGGATGTCTGTTAGGTTGTCATTTCTCATAAGACAAGGCTTGAGTTTGCCGTCACTTGTTACACGCATTCTAGTGCAGTGCATGCAGAAGTCGCTGTTTTCGATTGGATGTACAACTTCGACGGTTACATTTGGCAGATGGTAGATTAGGCGGTTGTGCATAAAAGGTCTTTTCTCGATTGTTTCAGCTTTCTCTCTAAGCATCAATTCTTGCTCTTCTAGGCTACGATGATGGGTATCGTAGTAGTTGCTGGTAACGTTTATTGGGTCAAGCTCTATGAGCTGCAGTACAGTGCCTGTTTGCCGGGCATAATCTATCATGGCAGGGACATCAGCTTCATTCACATCCTGAAGGATTACCATGTTAAGTTTGACGGGACAAAAGCCTGCTTCAACAGCTGCTGTAACTCCTTTCAAAGCTTGTTGTAGATTTCCGCTGGTTAACTTTCGGTAAGTCTCCGCGTTTATTGAAGGCAAGCTAATGTTGACACGCTTCAATCCACGTTTGTACAAATTTTTAGCCATATCCTCAAGCATCAAACCATTAGTTGTTATCGATAAATCCTTCAAGCCAGGAACCGCGGCTATGCCGGAAACTATTTCGGGAAGATCCTTGCGCATGAGCGGTTCTCCACCGGTCAATTTAATCCGTGCAATGCCCAAGCTAACAGATATATTAGCAATACGAACTATTTCTTCAACCGTCATTTTCTCTGCTGACGCGTTGGCACGCAATACTTCGCCTTCTCTATGACAGAATAAACAGCGATTGTTGCATCGCTGAGTAACCGAAATTCGCAAATTAAGTAGAGGTCTACCACAATTGTCCGTTAAACTCATCGTTATTCCCGTGCATGCTTGACGATGTGTGGAGACTCGGGCAAAATAAGCATTTCTACCGCCACACGAACAGCGTCAGGAGAACCGGGGATACAGAACAGAGCTTTGCCCTTGGCCACTCCAGCAACGGCACGCGATAAAACCGCAGCAGAACCAACACGATCAAAACTTATCCGCCTAAAAAACTCGCCGAAACCAGGCAGGGTCTTTTCAAAAAAAGGTGTCACCGTTTCAATTGTTATGTCCGTTGGAGTGATTCCGGTTCCTCCAGAGAAAATCGCTACATCCAAATCTGACAAACCTAAAGCATCTTCTACGGCATCCTGAATTATCGTTTCGTCATCTGCAATTATTTTTTTAAAAAGGACGTTTTGACCAGCATTTCTAAGCAAATTAACAATTGTGTCGCCGCCAAAATCACTAATTACCGCTTCGCCCTGCTCAATTTGCTTGCTACGTGATGTACTACAAATGTAAATGCAGAAATTCAAAACTTTAGGTGCCTTAGACTTGTGTTCTTTAGAGCTTTCACTCATACTTTTACGCCTTCTTAACTTTTCGCACTACATGAATATTTGCAATTTCTGTAGAAGGATACTGTCCAGCTGCATCCTTTTCATATTGCTTGGTCATGTCCCACACTGTTAACAGAGCAACTGAAACAGCTGTCAACGCTTCCATTTCTACCCCAGTTTGCGCTTTCGTTTTAACAGTGGCTGTAGTTTGAACGGTGTTCTTGTCGGATACTTTTACATCGACGTCTACGTTTGTTAATGGCAATGGGTGGCAAAGAGGAATCAGATCGCTCGTCTTTTTAGCCGCAAGTACACCTGCGATTTTAGCTGTGTATAACGGGTCGCCCTTAGCAATTTTTCCAGATGTAATTAAATTGATTGTTTCAACCTTCAACTTTATAGTTCCAGTTGCAGTTGCTTCACGAAAAATTTCAGCTTTGTCTGATACATCAACCATCGCCAAAGTTTTTTTCCTCCAAGAGCTTTATTGTTTATTGGGAATATTTTGTTTTCCGCTCTTTTATTGCTTAGTGTGATGACCCTTTTCTTTATCTTGTTTCCAAGTTTCAATTAGGTTTTGAACTGCTTTTGCTTTCGTTGATCCCTCTTTAAACCTGTACATACGAACTCGACCATATGTGAGCTCTTGTAGAATCCCCTCAGCTGCTAAAACTTTTAAGTGTTTGGCTGTAGACGCAAAATTAGTGTTAAGTCGTCTTGCAATATCTGAAACATTAAGGGACCCCAGATCATAGATAAGATTAAGAATTTTCATTCGAAGCTTAGATGAAAAAACCTCTTCTAACTCCATAACTTCTTCACCTGCTTCCTGCTTCGTTATCTATTGATGTGCTTAATTCTTTTTCAAGCTCAGATGCTGGAATTGAAAGCAAAGAAACCTGAGTAGACCTACCCCTATTGATCGAGCTTCCGACTTCGACCTTCAAGATTTTCATAGCGGAAAAGAACTGAACATAATTCCACAGTTGCGTGTGTCTGTTCGGCTGCACATCCATCTCTTCACAGATTACAGCATAAGTTTTTTCCAATTCGGACAATAAAGCGTAAGCTTGCTCATTCTGCTCCTTAAAGTAACGTGCAACTGCAAGCAAAAACAGTTTTTCATGCAATCCAAGCGCTGCCAAATCGCTACGTCTCATACCTGGGATAATATTGGATATTGCCATACGGACACATTCAGGTTCAACCATTCCTGCCTCTTCCGCATCAGCATATTTCCCAGCACGCCACAACAATTCAATTCCAAAACGGGCATTTCCTGTTTCAGTAAAAGCCAATTCAGCAATCAACTCAACAACGTCTTCTTCCACAGCGCCCAATTCAAAAGCCATAGAAACACGTTGGTTTAGAATGTCAACAAGTTGATCTTTGCCATAACGTTCCAAATTTATGATGCTCCGCTGAAGTGTGCTTCTTGCGCTGGCATCCAACGTATCAAGTGATTTCAAATCACGCATGATAAAGATAAATGACAGCCGTTGCGGTTTGCCCTGACGTATTTCTTGGAGGCGCGTCAGCTTGTAAACGGCGTCTGAACCTTCATTCTCGATTAAACTGTCAAACTCATCTAATGTTAAAATCATGAAAGTGTTTTCTTCATCTAAAACCTGCATTAACGTTGAAAGGACTTCGTCAACTGAGTAACCACGGGCTGGATATTTAGGGCGAAAAATAGTAACTGCCTTATGTAAAATCGGCTGCAAACTTCCACGGTATTCGCGGCAGTTAACGTGCACATAACGGAATTTTATGGATCGTTTATTAGCTTCTGAAGTGATGCTGGCGCCGAAGTGCTGAGCAAGAACCGTTTTTCCCGTGCCTACATCGCCAGTTATGATAACTCTCTGAGACATTCTTTCTGGGCAACGAGTAATGAAACTGTAGAATTCCATTAGTAAACGGTGTTCTTTTTCTCTATGAGGCAATGTTTGCGGAATGTAATTTATGTCAAGCTTAGCCTCATCTTTGAACATGCTACGACGCGAAGACAAATTTGGATCCTCAACGAATTAATTTTGACGTCTCTATATATTACTACGTCTTAAAACAAAAGCCTAATAAATGCATTCTGTAATCATTGTTTCCGAACCGCAAATGATACCAAAATACTTTTTCTTTACTAAAGGAGTCGGCAAGCATAAAGAGCAACTCCAATCATTCGAATTAGCTCTCAGAGATGCAGGCATACAAATGTGCAATCTGGTTAGTGTTTCGAGTATTGTACCTCCAGCGTGCGAGCAACTTACCCGTGAGAAAGGCATGAAATTGGTGCAGCCAGGCGAAATCACTTTTGTGGTTATTGCTAGAAATGCAACCAACGAACCGCATAGGCTTGTCGCGTCATCAATCGGTGTTGCTATTCCATCAGGCAAAAACCAATATGGTTACCTTTCAGAACACCACTCTTATGGACAAACTGATGAGACAGCAGGCGATTATGCGGAAGACTTAGCAGCAACGATGCTTGCAACAACTATGGGTATTCAGTTTGACCCAGAGACGGCTTGGGACGAACGTAAACAACTTTTCAAAACCACAGGATTAATTATAAAAACAGCGAACATAACCCAATCGGCAGCAGGAGACAAAAACGGGTTATGGACAACAACTGTAGCAGCAGCTGTCTTCGTACCTGAAAACAACAAACCAAAAGAATAACAATTTTTATTTTATCAGCTTCTCAAAAAGAGCTGAAATAGACCCGAAAGGGTTACAACCTTTTCTATTCTAAAAAGGTATCTTTTAATCACTTTAAGATGCTCAGAAGTTTTCGTATTACAAATCGATTGATTGGAAACTTCATATCCTTCCAGTAACATTGAGACCTGAAAGGAAGAGAGAAAATCAGTTCAACAATAGAGTTCCCTAAAAACTTTACAATTTTTGGCAACCTTGCCCTTGCCATCTGGATCGCTTTAGACACCGCAAGTTTCCTTCTAATCAATTTGACAGCTGGGGTTGTATTTCTCTTAGTTGCTCTCATCGCTATTTACGGGGTACTAAAGTTTCTTGGCTGCCTTAGACCCTGCTACAACTGCAAAAAATGTACCTTTGGCTTAGGCAGATTAGCCGCTTTGTATTTCGGAAAACGCAGCCTCAAAGACTACAAATACAACTACAAATTAGGCACAGCCCTCTTTTTCTACGCGTTTATCGGTCCATTTCCAGCAGCAGTTTTGCTTATCTTCACCGTTCAAGCGTTTACAGTTATCAAAATTTCAGTTACAGCTGTCTTGTTGATACTTTCAATCTACAGCGCAACGACTTGGCGCACGACTCCCAAAACTGGAAATGCCTGAGAAGCCAACGTCAAAATGATAGGCGGCTGTCTAAGGTTTAAATCACAACTCTTCTTGATTGAAGAACATTTCTAGCTTTTGGTTTTCACTTTTTTTAAGAACTTCCGCACAAATTTTGGGATCTAACGCCTTAAACTCTAAACCAAGTGTAACAAGCATCCTCTGAACATCCTTGGCCAAGCTAGGAGCAACCAAGATTGCGCGAACTTCACGGTTGACTTTGGCTTTGATAGGTTCAATGTACTTTGCCAATTGCAAGGCTGCTTCTTTTGAAGCAGTTTTACGTTTAACTTCAACGATAACTAGTTTGCCGTTTTTGTCTTCTCCATAGATGTCAACGAAGCCTGGCTCAACTTTTTTCTCCCAACTGATGGGCTTGAAGCCTTCTTCAAGAAGCTCAGGCTTCAGAAGAATAGCTCGGTGCATGTCATCTTCGCTTGCATGTAAAAGAAAATCCCCTGAATCCGCGAGGCTAAGAGAGGAGACCATGTAAACGCTTTCGAAGGTTACGCGGACGCTTTCATGTGGCTTTTGCCGAATTCCATGAATTTCGATTTTGTCGTCTTTGACTTGTACATGGAAGACGCTGCCTGCCGGTTGCCAATTTACCGGTTCGTACCCGACTGGACGATGTACGAGAAGTGATCCATCTGACTTAATGATTAAGATTCGTTCTCCCAGTTCAAGAGTTGAGCTTGCTCTGCCAACGTAATAGACGCGACATGTGCCTGCAACAATGAGGGTTCTTCTTTGGGCGAAGGCTCGTTCAATCAATGTGGAGGCTTCCACTAATGTTGGAAGTGTTAGTACAGAGAGTTTGTTTGATTGTTGCAATTTGTTTTCAGCCAACTATTTTAGTCAGAGCTTAGGTACATAAGATTTCTTGAGGGACACAGGATTGGCTGATTGGAAAGACAAGCGCAAAGTGATGCTGCGTTATGATTTAACAGCACAAATGTATGACGAGAGGTATGCAGAAGAGCAGGAATCCAAATACGAGGCCTCACTTGAAAAAGTAAATGTAACGGGTTGCGCAGTTTTAGATGCCGGTTGTGGCTCAGGCTTGTTTTTCACCCAAGTTGCAACTCAAGCTAGTTTAGTAGTTGGTGTTGACATTTCGCGCAAACTGCTACTGAAGGCTAAAGAACGAGCGGGCGTTTTTGATAACGTTTCCGTTTTGCAAGCTGATACTGATCACTTGCCTTTCAAAGAATCTGGTTTTGATATAGTTTTCGCTTTTACGGTTCTTCAG
>DATIXS010000094.1:0-5391 GCA_035518335.1 Candidatus Acidiferrum sp. | reverse complement strand
TGCAAAAACAGAGTCCTTAGGTGCGAGGAGGGTGCCCTTTAGGGAGGTGTACTCGCTACCTGAGGTGTTTTTGCTTCACACTAGGTTGCTAATATCGTTTCTTTGGGTCTCAGGCTTGGAAACGGCTTTCTGATTACTCTTGTGCAGACATAGAGTGATTCATTTTTGCTTCTTTTTGTCAAAAAGAAGGTTAGCGTTAGGTTTAAGTATCTAAGTGTGTGGAGGTTGGATTAGTGACTAAAAAAATGGAAAAAATATCTATCCTGAATTTTCTTGGTAGGGGTAGTTGTTGTTATGTTTGTAGCTGTTGCATTTGTGTTTTTTGTGAGCTTTTTGACTTTGTGTTTGGTGGTTGGGTCAGAGTTAAGTATATAAGACAAGTCATTAAAATAGAAAACACGCAAGTAGATCGTTAGCTGAATCGAACTCCAAGTTGTTAAGTGAATATTTTGACAGCCCCTTCAACGGAATACAATGTTGGCTTTAATTGGAGTGTTCTTAGTGATTATGCTTCAACCAGCGGGGCTCTTGCAGGTTTTAGCATAACATTGATTGGCGTCGTTTTAGGTTGGTCGGTCGCTGCAACCAATTTCTTATTTGGGCTCACTTATGGAAAGTTGAGTGTTCTGTTTTTTGGGCTCGCCTTTATCTATTTTTTTACGACAACGGGACTTATTTTGAAAGGAAAGGAATGTGATTTGTTTTCATGTCCTGACAGTTATATTAAATATCTAGGTTATGACGACCTAAAAATGCAAGCCCTTTACAACAAAGCGACGTTTAAGTTTAGACGATTAAACGCTCAGGCGCATGCCTTCTACAATTTGGGTATAGGAATGTTATATTTGGGTCTTCTATTTCTGATTTTACCTTATAACGCTTACATTGCAATTCTATTTTTCGTGATTGGAATTGTTGGTCAGATTATGCTGTATACTAGCTGACTCATTTAAGATAGAGCGAACAGTCTTGTTGATAGTTTTTAGGCAAAAGACGATTAAAGCAGCTATTCAATCTATTTTCCTTTTCTAAACAACATAGTCGCATCGGGTGTCGTCAGTTTAAAAGTAAAATCTGATGCAAGAATTGTTTTGCTCTCTCTTTGTCTGTTGTTTCTTCTGCTACCCATTCTCCGTTTGTGTTGGCTAATAGATGAAAGGATTTTGTGTAGTGTCCAAGCGTTTGTGTCCTATTATTTGTTTCACAAAATTGCGAGCCTGCTCTTGCTAGAAGCCGTGGGTAGTTATTGTCGTCTGGTAGGTATAGATTGTTCCATTATTGGCTAACCCTTGGATTATAAATGCATACGTACCAGCGTTGTTAACTGGTGGTGAGGCGTCTACACTTGCTGTAGCTGTCTGATACGGCGGAAGCGGTGCATTGGTACCAACTGTTGTATTCAAATAGGTGAAGGGCAGACTAAGTATCCGACACCCCTGATAATTCACTCTCGACCCCTATAATGCGAGAGGGAACTACGGGACCAATCAGAATCAGGCTTGAAAAAGCGATCACTAAAATTAAAAACAACGCCAAAATCCTATTAATGCCAGACGTACCTTTAGGGTAATATGCTTGGCAATTAAAGGCCAATTCGTAAATTTTTCTTGACTGCAGTTAGTCAAACTTTTTTGACTAAAATAGACTTAGCCGTTTTTTACAAGTGCGTAATGTAAATTGGCTCGTTGGCAGATTTTTTTCTTATTTCAATAGGGACATCGTTTAAGCTTACAAATATTTGAATGACATCGTCTTCCTTCTTTTTGTTGGAACATTTAGATTGATTGTTCACAGATCAAGTCTCCCATCATGAGTGGAAAAATGAAGGGATAAGCTCTCTTGCCCTGCAATTACCCACTAAACTATAATCAACAATAGTAAGATATAAGATTTACGTTGCGCTCTCCAAAAAACTGGCAATTACTTTATGATTATCGCATCTTTCCATATTTTTGAAATGCAAATCTCCAGTCAAAGTATGTTATATGCTGCTTTTACATCTCGGTTTTCTCGGGCGACTTTGCTGATGACTTCAGCGATCGTAATGACACAGGTGTAAATCTCGGTGTTCAAAAATAAATTAAGCCTTGAAAGAGTATTTCGAGAAATTTCTTAGTTCGACTCAAGTTGCTTTTCTTAAAAAATAGTTTTTGAGTGCCTTTCAATTTGCAACCATTGTCTAATTTTGTCTAAAACTGTCTAATATTGTCTAAGAATGTCCCTACTTACAACTAAATCTTATTTTGCCTCTAATTAATCTCCTATCTTTTTTGGAACCTTACGTTTGGTCGTTGGTGCTCAAAACCAGAGTCCTTATGTGGTGAGGTCGTGAATTATGCTAGTAGAGAGAAGCTACTATAGCAGTTGTTGTTCCTTGAATCTCTGGAATTTCTTTTTGTATTTGAGAAATAATTTCTTGTAGATCTTTGTTATCGTTTGCTTTTACCGCGCTTATTACGTCGTATGGTCCGAAGACTGTGTCAGCCGACAAGACCTTAGGTATACTTTGAAGTTTTTGTTGGACCAGTTCAAGATTTCTAGGTTGAGTATTTAGGAATAGGAAGGCATAGGGTTCCTCAGCGAAAGCTTTGCCTTCTGAGATTACAATTAGAGTTTCCGTTTTGTCAATCATTGCACCTTGATCAGTTATTGTTCTAACGGGATTGAACCATTTGCTAATAAATTCGCCAAGGTCTTTTATTCCGTGCAGTTGGATAAGAACTTCAGCAGGCCCAAGAAGCAAATATATGTCTTTCTTTGATAGACCTTTTTTTATCAATTCATCCAAAACTTTGGTTTTTGCACCCACTTTGCAAGATAAAGTGTTGCAAGACAATATCATATATACTTTCATATATGGTCAATAATATAGTGGCATTATCCACTTCATAAGCCTAACGTAATCGTGACTTCTGAAAAAAAAAGCATTGCTAGCCCGACTGTCGATTTGGGCTGGTGTACTGGTAGTAACCCGTCTTCTGTTATTTGGCATTCGGTCAATCGGTCTACCTGCGCCTTAGGGGACTTTTCCCTATGAAAAAAATTTATCAGGTATTATGCATACATTATGTATGATTGGAAATGGCAAGACAGATTTCAGTTTCAAATGAAGTTTACGAACTTTTGTCAAAACGAAAAGGTAAAAAAAGCTTCTCCGAAGTAATAAAAGAAAGCCTCTGCCAAACAGAAAAGAAAACCGACATAATGAAATTTGCTGGAATTATGAAAAACGAAAGGGAAAAACTCAAGCAGCTAAAATTACAAATTGAGGCTGAAAGGGAAGCAAATTACGGTAGATCATTTGAAGAGGATTAACGATGTTTATCGATACAAGCATTATCATTGATTTCCTAGCTGGCGATGAAAAAATTGTTTCCTTAATACAAGAAATAGCCAATAAGGAAGAAATAAAGACAACCAGCATAACTGAGTATGAATTGCTTAAGCACAAGACAAAACTAAAGAGACAACTAGCAGAAGATTTCCTCTCGGAACTACATGTTTATCCTTTCGATACAGATGCCGCTAAAAAAGCTGCGTTACTTTTTAGAGAACTTAATGATTCTGGCAAAATGATCAATGAAAACGACTTGCTTATTCCGGGCATAGTTTTGGCGCTTGATGAGGTATTGCTAACAAGGGATCGAAAACTTGCCAGTGTTGGCAAAAGCAACATAAAAATCGTCTAATTCTATGCTGAAAAGAATAAGGAAACAGAACCCGCCTTTAGTCTGAGTAATTTTTTAGGGTTTGCTTGGGTAATCATTTTTATTCCTATTGTGTTATTGTTACTGTCTAGTTATAAGCTTTCAGTCCCATGCTATTTTTTGTTGGCTAATTGAACATTTCGCCATGATGCGACAACTATTCAGTTTTGATACCTAGACTCGTAAGGAGAGTTACCAATTCCTTTTCAAGTTTTGGCTTTAAATCCTTATAGTCCACCCAATAATTCCATTTGTAAGTAGATATATCAAAATGCCGCATTGTGCTGTCTTTTGCCAAGATAATGATTGGTTTCCCTAAAGAGTGAGCATATCCTACTTCATAGTAACAATTGGGATGTGCGTCTGTTAAGTCTGCAATAATAAAGGCTGAGCGAATAATAGCCTCCAATATGACTTCCGTAATAGTTTTCGTGTGAGAAATCTCATCTGCTCTCTCGATTTTGAACTGAAATTGCTTTACGAGAGGTTTTATTACAAATTCATAATTATGGTCTATTTCACAATTACCAAAAGGGCAAATGAAGAAAGAATATTTTCCCAGTGCATCTAGGATTAGTTTATAACGTAACTCTTTATACTTTCCGCTATAAAGAAGAATTACCGCCTTTTGATAAAATGAGTTTGTGACATCCCTTTTTTCCAATACCTTACGGACTTTTTCTTTCCAGTTATAATATGCCACCAAGTCTTTGGATTCGTCTCCTTTAGCTTCTTCTTTTTTCACGGGATAATCAGAATCAATCGGTCTATCGGTTTCAAATACTCGCATGCTGCCACAAGAAGACAAATTAAAAAATTCTACCATCCAATAGTGTTTTTTCGTTATTTAAGAATGGACACAAGTATTTTGACAAAACCTCTTCTGAAGTTAAGTTGAAGTCAAAACCATAATCTATGCCAGTTACTTGAACGAGAACATGATAGAACATCAGTTCGCCCTTCGCATGTACTTGTTCTCTTTTACATATATAACTTATCAAGCTCCTTACAGTTTGTTATTTTATACATCACAGTACTGTTTTAATGCTTACGAGTGCAAAACAGAGTCCTTAGGCGCGAGGAGGGTGTTCTTTATGGAGGTGTCCTCGCTACCTGAGGCGTTTTTGCTTTCTCTTAATGATCAGTAACACTGCAAACATTATAACAACTACCGCAACAGTAAGGCCAACTTCAAGCGCTGTCTCAAAGCTTCCTTTGAAGGTTTTAGATGAAGAAATATCTAAATTCATTACTACTGAATGCGTGCTGTGGTGGTATGTGAAATAGATTATCCATGAATTGCCTTGAGACGAAACAACGTAAGCTTGTTGATTTCCATCAAGATACACACTCAGTGTGGAGATGTCGGCGATCAGCGATTTATCAATGAATGCATTCACGTATCCAGATGTGCCTGAGGGTCCGCTAACTGTGAAGCTGAATGCCCGACTTGTAGAGTTGAAAGCTAAGCTTGATACGGTCGAGTTGGAAGCTACAGAGAAAACATCCTGTGTGTTTTGTGTTGTATATGGCATTATTGCAAGGTTAACTACGGTGCTTACTGGAGAATGGTTTGAATCGCCGTTGAAAGTGGCTTTTATCATGTAATTACCGGTTACTGAAGGATGCCATTGCACGGAGAAGCTTCCGTCTGAAGCTGTGTTTACGTCAGTAAGTGATTCCC
>DATIXS010000093.1:0-5931 GCA_035518335.1 Candidatus Acidiferrum sp. | reverse complement strand
TAGAAGGCGCAAACCTAAAAAATAAATAGAAAAATTTCCTTTTTTCTTTTTTTATCACTTTGTGGTCTTTTTTTAGAGCTTTTTTTAAAACCTGAAAAGACCTTCGTTTATGCACGAACTAATAACTAATTATTTGACGATAAGCACGGTCACGGTAGCATGACGCAAGACATGATCGCTTACGCTTCCAAGAAGGCTTCTAAACCTTCCGTGTCCACCTCTACTCAAAATGATAAGATCAACCTCGGCTTGTTTAGCTATATCAATTATTAAACTAGCAGGATCACCGAACATCAATTTCTGATCAACTTCAATCTCAGGGAGCATATTGGTAGCACGCTTGAGAATCTGAAGACCAAAATCTCCTATTTTGGGACCAAACCTTGAGAGGGATTTCTCTTGAACGGTTAGAAGAACCACTTTTGATTTAGTAGCTTTAGCTAGAACGTATGTATTTTCAATCGCTCTTTCGTCCTTTTCGGTGCCATCAACTGCAAGCAAAATACTTTTCAAATCAGGTTTCTTTCGAGTTACCATAATATTTGTTAAATTGCTTGTTGATACTCTTGCTGCCACGCTTCCAAGATGTAGATCAGATTCATCTTCTTCATTGCCACTATTACCTATAATAACACAATCATAATTTCCACTTATTGTTTCTTCAATTATTGTATCAGCTATATCGTTTTGTTTTTCAAGTTTCTGTTCTGCATTGATGCCTTCCTTCGCAAACAACGCTGCAGTCTCAGAAAGTAGATCTTCGCCGTTCTCCACATAGCTAGCGGTCGCTTCGTTGACCACTTCATCAGGGATCAAATATTCTTTTGGCTCAGGAACAATTAACGTTCTTGGAAACTGTCCGGTTGCGGTACTTATTGGTGCAAAACTATCTCTTGAAACATAAATTCTGTTGGGAAGAGTCGGGATTTGGTTTGGAACCACATGCATCACTGTTATTTTTGAACTGAAAAGTTTTGATATTGTGAGAGCTGTCTCAGTTGCGACTTCGGACTGGAAAGATGTGTCTATCGGTAATAAAATACGGCTAAAAGAATGCTGCAATTTCTTACCCTTGTTTTTATTTTATGTTACTTGTTAATTAACTGTTCGATATTTATCGTTTAGTATCCCAAAAATGAGATAATTATAGATTGAATAAAGAGGATTACAGCCAGTAGCAAGTATTTGTTCGCTTTCTTTTCAGCAATTTTTAAGGTGTCGATTGACCAGTGCTCTTCTGATTTTGATATGTATTCCCTTGCTTTGCTTGGCAAAACAGAACTTGAAAAAGTAAGTATGCCACCAACTAAGAGAGTAATGCCAGTTTCAAGAAACGAGGCTTTGGTGAAAAATGTCTGCAATACTGTAGCATTACGATCTATCAAGGTTAATATGACGAATATAATGACGTTAGCTATCCAGATGATAACGTTTAGTTTTATCGTCCACTTTATAAGAGAATTCATTGCGAATCTTGACATGACATTTTACTTATCTGCAAAGTTGGCTTTATGCTTTATCTGATTTGCGTTTATTTGTATTTCAAAATGAATAGGGAAAGGAAACAGTATACTCCAAAGAATATGCCAGTAGCCAGAAATATTGATGCGTAACCTAAATATTGAACAAGAAATCCTGCTGACAGGATTGAGGAAAATTCGGCTATCCTCATAGGTACATGAAGAAAACCTATATCGACAGAAACGTTTTTGCTGTCTTTTGCTGCCTTGAGGACAGCGTGTTCAAAGAAGCCGACGCCATATCCTCGAACGAATGCTAGTATTAAAAGGCAAGCGATGAAAAATCTTGACCAGCCTAAAAAGAAGGAGGCTGCAATGCTGAGTACCGTTAAGATTGCAGCGCGTGCGAAATTTAAGGAGTATTTCACAGTAAGATACGTTGCTATGGCTGAAATCGCGTTATAAAACATGAAAAGAACTCCTATTGATATGTAATTGTATGCTAATTGTTGATTCATGAAAGCGGGTAACAACAGCGTAGTTAAAGGATAAATTGCTAAGCTGTTAAACATTATTGCAACCGAAACTAACCAAAATGTTCTAGACCTTCCTCTTGGATTAAGAGGAGCTAAAATACTTGAGTTTTTTGTGAAGGGAATTCTAGAGCTATTTTTCCACAACATGAAAGCAGGAACGCCAATTGTGGTTGAAATAAGTACTAAAACTGCAATTGTAGAACTGAATCCTAAATACGCAATCCCCAACCCAGCCACACCGCCCCCAAAAGCAGTCGCCATCCAGATGGTTGCGTTATTTTTTGTTGCTTCCTTTCCTGCTCTTTTTGGCGTTAAGTGGTAAATTGCCGTTCGACTTACCGCCCAGTAGGATGATTCTCTCAGGCTTTCAACTAATTTACCTAAAGCAAATGCAGGTAATGATGAGGCGAAATAGTAGATGCAACAACATAAAAAAGTTGAGGGCCAATTGATTAATAGAAAAACATGGGACCAACCTACATAGTCTGCGACGGCGGAGAAGAAAAGACGGGATATCAAAAAAACCAAAGGAAAAATTGAAAGTACTATACCGATATCCGCGAGGTTGACGTTATGCGCTAATAACAACAAAGGAATTATCAGCGTAAGAGATCCTGAGACAAAGTAGTTTAGGAAAGTTATTGCATTAACTCGCTTCAACCGCGTTCCTCTATTTCTAACGTGAATTGCTCAGCTGAATAGTTTGAGTTTAAGTCTCACAATAATTTACCTTTTGCTATTAGGAAAACCCGTCCACGAACATAGACATCAATGTTTTCTCCTTTCTTTCTTGCTTTAAGATAAATTATTGAAGGTCTTCTTATTTTGACCCTCTGGTCAACTTTAATTTCGATTTTCAGTGAATCAAAATATTGGTAATGTGCAAAGCAGGTAGCTTGACGTATGATTTCTTCGCCTAATCTAATTTCATTTTTGCATGCTAATTGATAATTCGTAATTTGGGCTTTAGTTTTGGTTCGTCAACTTTTTCTTGTAACAATGAAAACTCCTATAAAAATTAGGATTCCGCCTGCAATAACAGAAGGATATAACACTTCATTAACAAAAGTAACAGCGAAAATTGAAGTGATTAGGGGTTCGGCGAATAAGAACGTGCTTGCAGCTGATCCCACTTTCTTTAGAACGTAGAACCAGATGTAATAACCGAGCACTGAACACGTAAACGAAAGATAAAGGATGCCCAACCACTGATTTGTATTAAGCGTAGCTATTTGCAAAAGTGACCTGTCAGCAATGGAGAAAGGAATCAAACAAAGTCCACCCAACAGACTAACGTAAGACACTATAAGGAAAGCATCATACTTTTGCATTATTTTTTGTCCCCATAGACTATAAATTGCCCACATAACGGGTGTGGATAATAAAATTAAAGTGCCAACCAAGAACTGCATACTTCCCCTAAGGTTGAGAATATCAGCTGAAACCACTAACAAAGTGCCTGTTACAGCAACAATTATGCCGATCACTTGCCACTTCTTCAATTGCTCACCAAATAGCCGAGCCGAAAAGACAGTGATGAGAATGGGTGATAGCAGACACACCAGAATAGCTGCAATCGACGCCCCAGCTAACTGAATTCCTGTGTATTGGACGGTGAAAAAGAAGGTTACGCCAGTCAAAGCCAGTGAAAGCAAAATTACAATGTCTTTTCGGTTAACACGAAGATTGTAGTTTGGAGTTAAGCGTTTTCTAATAAAAAGTGCAACAAGGAAAAGTGCTCCAGCAATTAGGAACCTATAAGTGGCAACTGCAATAGGAGAAAGGCCTTCGCCTAAAAGTTGCTTAACAACGACAAAAGAGCTGCCCCAAAAAACAATCAGCCCTATCATTAGGAAAACTTGGAAATGACTTATGGAGCTGGAGGCCATGCCTCAACATATTGCGATTTTACTTTTAAGTTTTCAAATAATTTCGAAACTATAATTCCTTGAAATGGCTCAATAAACTCGAAAAATACAGACAAATTGAATAAAAAATGCAACACATGTATCTTATTTCTTAGAATCTCGCTTCACTAAGAAAATCCTAGGAGTGCCAAAGCTATCAAGATTATACCTATAGAGAGGCTGTAAACTGCAAAGTAGTGGAATCTTTTGTTCAATATTAGCTTCTTTACTAGAACGATAGCTAAGTAGCCGGCAATCACTGTAAACACTAAACCTATCAGTAGATCCAGAGGGCTGACCCCGACGCCATTTGAAAATGTTCCTCTCTGTATGTAGGCTTCAACGCCCAAATCACCTATTATAGCGGGGATTGAGAGCAAGAATGAAAATTTGAACACCATTTCACGTTTAACGCCTTGCATTAACCCGCTTGATATAGTTGCGCCGCTTCTAGAGAGCCCTGGAAAACTAGCAGCTCCTTGAACAGCACCCATGACGAGCGCTTTGCGGTACGAGATTTGGGTTTGGTTTTCTTTGCCAAATTTTGAGAAAAACAGCAGAGTAGCGCCGAACAGAAAAGTGATGCCCATTATTAGGAATGTTTGGTAATTGTTACCAATAAATTCGTCATACAAAAAGCCTATTACGCCAGTTGGAATAGTTGCAACTACGATTAGCGGAATAAACCGACCATATTGTGAGTGAAAATCCTTGTGTACCAGAGCTGTAAGTATGACTTTGATGTCATGTTTAAAATAGAAAATTACAACCCCAAGCGTTCCTATGTGCAAAAATACGTTAAAAAGCGGTGTTGCATTAAACCCTAGCAATGTCTCAGCTATTCGCAGGTGAGCCGTGCTGGAGATCGGCAGCCACTCGGCTAAACCCTGAATCAAACCAAGAATAATAGTTATCAGGAGTTGATTAAGCATGGCTGGGCATCATCCAAATTTTAGGTTATGGTTTCTAAAAGTTGGCAGATTGTTATTAATAGGTTTTGCAAAAATGCAGCTTGACTCCGGGTAATGAAGCTGGAAAACGTTATTGTTTGACAATTTTTCTTAATTTTCCGGTTTAAGTTTGATTCTTAACCATACAGTGTGAAATACTAAACCGGCTGCTAGAAGTACTAGGCCAATTATGATATCTTGCAGTGGTAGAGCAAAAGCTAGCCCAAGACAACCGATAAGTCCAATTAATGCAAGTACACGGGGAAAACTACGTTGATGCGCAGGTAATTTCAATGCTGACACGTTTGTAATAGAATAGTAGAGCAAAGTTCCAAAACTAGAAATTGCAATCGACGCTTCCAATGGAGCAAAGGCTGCAACCAACAGAGTGATTGCGCTGACAAATAGGACGCTTCTCCAAGGGTTTTTGTCAGAACCAAGACGAGCTAAACTGTGAGGCAAATCCTTTTCTCTACTCATGGCAAAAGCAACTCTGGATACACCTAAAAGGTCAGAGAGCCCCTCATTAAAAGTCGTAAGCAATGCGCCTCCAGCAACTAGAGCGACGCCTAAGCCGCTTCCTACAGCGATCATCATAGCTTCCAAGGGTGAGACAGAATTAGCCACCCTGGTTGCACCTAACACTAAAATAGCCGTTCCAGCAACAAACAAGTACAAAAAAGAAACCCAACTTAACGCTATTATAGTAGCTTTAGGGATGGTTCGTTTTGGGTTTCTGACTTCCTCGACAAGAGTTGCGATGCGACTATACCCTGTGTAAGCAAAAAAAAGTAAGCCAGAAGCACGCAAAACTCCTGCGATTCCTCCCGGTGCAAATGGCGATAGGTTCGCTAAATGAGCTGACGGCAAACCAATTATGGCGACGAGTACCAAAGAAATGATTGAAATGATAACAATTACTCCTGTTGCACGCACAGATCTGCGAATCCCAGATGCATCAAGTGCAATCATTACAACTGCAGCGGCAATTGCGGCTAAGCGATCTGGAATTACAGGCAAGACAGCGTGAAGATAGCTACCGAATGCTAAAGCACTTACGCCTGGCCCTACGGTATTA
>DATIXS010000092.1:0-9602 GCA_035518335.1 Candidatus Acidiferrum sp. | reverse complement strand
TGCTTGCATAAATTTCCAAGCTTTCTTTTGCTTTCTAGTCTTCCAATCGAATCATAGTCAAACGCTTTCGAGCTTGTTCTAATGATCTACTGCCTTGAGCATCAAGCATTTTCAATATTTGTGGCATCAGTTTCTTTGCTGTTGGTTTTTTGTTTGCAGCATTTTCTCTCATGTTTGTCACCAGATAGCGCATACATCTCTAACCGTATATTTGTTTTTAGGTGAACCCAATTATGAAATTTCGAAGCAATGTTTTGGGGTCAAGAATGTTTTCACGTAGGGTTATTCTTCAAATTTAGAGCACTGTAAATAATTGTAGCTATTTCTCTTGAACCATCACTGTCCGGATGAACGCCATCAGGGAAATAGTTACCATGACTAACTAAAGGCGTGTAAACATCTATAATTGGGACATTGGCATTGTTAGCCACCTGTTTAATGTTTGGAATTTCATTTTGAGTAATAAACTGAGGGTTTAAGTTTGCGTCATTTTTGAAAATTGGAGGGGGAGTCACAATCCAAATTTTAGGTTTGCTTGCAAGCTCATGGAATTCGTTAACGAGCTTGATGTAATTATTGACAAAGTCTGCATTAGTTTCGTTAAGGGTTGAATGGGCGTCGTTGGTGCCTAGCATAATAATTACAATTTTTGGTTCAAATTGTAAGGCGAGCTGAAATGCCGATTGATTCATGTAGGGTGTGTCTGAAGTAGACGAAACTCCTGTTCCTGGATCGCCAAAGTTTCCTACGGCATAATTTCTGCCAAGCATCGTCCACAGATCAATTGTATATTCCGTTCCTGCGGTAATGCTGTCGCCGACGCATGCAACACGGATGCGGTTAGGTGGACTTGCATATCCAACGGTTTGTAAGATTGTAGGTGTTATGGCTAACAAGATAATTAATACGGCAATTCCAAGTGCTAACAACTTTATCTTAATATTCATGCTTTGTAGCTTCAGCCAATTAGACTTATAACATAAAGCGCTTAGCTCTTAATTTTCTTAGTGGTAAAGAAAGTTTTATGTTGGACTCAAAGAAATCTGCAGTTAGATTAGTTCGTAGAAACGAAATTCTCGTTTTCTTAAATTGTTTTTTATCAATAATCTTTTTTAGTCTAAGCAAAATAAACATTTGATGTGGAAAATATCGATCTTTTGTACGCTCTTCAACCCATAATAGTTATCATCATATGTTCAGTGCTCATGGTTTTCTGGTATTTAAAACAGCACTTTCACGCGAGCGTCTGGGCATATTCAGCCATAGCTTACTTCGTAGCTATCGCGCTAAAATACGCAGTGCAGCTTCCAACTTCAGATATAATAATTACTGATTTTGGAGCACATAGCGCAACATTAGGAATCTATTATGGTCTTCAAACAGTTGCCTTCGAAGTAGGATTAGCATATTTGATTGCTTGGTATGCGATTTCACATAGAAAACTTGAGCAAAAAGACGCCGAAGCTTTTGGTTCAGGATTGGCTTTTTATGAAAACGCTATATATTTAGGTGCACTTTCTCTTGTTAGCATCATTGGAATTTATGCTGTTCTTTCCACAAACACGCCAGCTGCACAAACAGTTTATAATCAATTAATTACGAATCAACCAGGCCTTTTTGCTCCTGCTTTTCAAGCTTTAGGTTCTGTTGCGGTTGGTACTGTTGAACGAATTTCCTCTCTCTTGTTTCATTTTGCTTGGGGTTATCTTTGTGTTATGGCGGTGGTTTACAACAAGAAACGCTTGTTCTTGATTGCTTTGCCTATGGGGTTTGTGGATTTTCTTGTTCCTTTCGCGACAAGCAGTAACGTCAATCTTTTTGAAGGAGTTGTGTTTGGTTTGGCCACTATATCGGTAATTGTGGCTTGGTATGCTGTTAAGCAGGTAAGGAAAAACCTCGAAAAACTTAACAGTCACCCCTAAAAGTCGTTTGCAAAAAGCTTATCCCTAATTCGATACAATATCTTCTTGAAGGGTCAATTGTGTCGCTTGAATCAGGCAGAAAAATAGGGTTAACAGCAAGTTTGATTGCAGTTATCACACCGGTTGTTATAGTGGCAGCTTATGTCGTTTCATTTTTGTTGTTAATCGCCTCATTGGCTACACGAACAAACTCATCTGTTGCTCCTCTATCTTTTCCAAATTTGATGATAATTTTGTTCTCTATCATAGGAGTCATCTCCTTTGCAGGAATTATTCTATTTGTCCTAGCAATGCACCGCCTTTCACATTACTTCAATGAACCAGCAATTTTCAAAAACGTGTTATACGGGTTCATAATAAACATCGTAGGATCAATAATTTCGGGCATTTTCTTCCTAATTCTTTTAGTAAGTATGTTTAGTAGTATTCCAAGTGGAACCGCGCAAACTATTGCTTTCACTTCAATGCAAGCTACGCAACCAGTAGCCTTTTCTTTTGTATCATTTGTCTTTTCATTTTTGATATTTCTTGGTGTAGCGTTTATTCTAGGTGTAGTCAGTTCAGTATTTTACATGCGTGCTTTCAACAAGCTTGGAGAAAAATCAGGGGTAAACAATTTCAAGACAGCCGGATTGCTTTACATGCTTGGTGCAGTATTGACCATTATAGGTGTAGGTGCGCTTTTGACTTGGATTGCTTGGATTTTTGCTGCGTTGGGATTTCACTCGCTCAAACCAACTTCTACTTTACCGACTTATTCCACTATTCAGCTGCCGTTGACAGTTGTGACGCAAAAGAGGTATTGTACTTATTGCGGAGCAGAAAACAACAGTGACGCCCTCTTCTGTCGAGTTTGCGGTAAACAATTACAATAAAACTCTCAGTGAAGGATCTAGCTGTGTTGCTAATTTCATCGCAATTTTTTTTAAGTTTGTTTTGGGTTGCTTTTTTGGTTTCGGGTTTGTTTTGGTTGCAGGTTGATACTTTTTTGACATTATTTGACAAAATATGGCAATATTTGACATTTTTAGACAATATTAGACAATGAGCTTTTAACAGTGAAGTCTTGACTCAAAAAATGCTTTTTTAAACAATTCTTAAAGAAGAATTTTGACGGCAAATTTTTCTCTGAATTTTTTTAAGCACAAAAATCTTATATCCTAGAGATTGCTCCTCATTGACTTAAGTTGTGATTTTAATGGCAGTTAAAACAACCCCAGATTACGTAGATTTACTCAACAAAGCAGTTGAACGTGAATTTCAGGTTTCACTCCAATACATGCTTCAACATACAAAAATGGAAAAACTCATACGAAAAACAATTCCAGAAAACATTCTCCTAGATAAAACCACTTATGATGCTGTTGGAAAATTCCTACGCGAAATTGCAATCCAAGAAATGAAACATGCAGCAACTATTATGGAACGCATATACTATCTCGGCGGACAAGCGACAACTAAATCGGCCAAAATTACCGCTGGCAACAGCATAAGTGAATTTGCAAAACTAGGCGTAAAAGCAGAAGAAGAAGCCCTTATACTTTACCGTGAAATCATCCAGACAGCCGAAAAAATGGGTGATTGGGAAACTCGCGAAGTATTCGAAAAAATCTACGGCGAAGAAGAAGGTCACTTGTTCAAATTCCAAGAATACACTATGTTCAAAGACGAAAAAGACGAGCCAAACAAAGTGCCGTTGGCAGAGTGGCGCAAAATATACACAGACGACTACCTTACGCTTCTAAACAAAGCTGTCTCAGGCGAAATAACCGCAATTATCCAATACACAAATCAACATGAAAAAATGGCTTTCCTTGAACTCCGAATGAAAAAAACTCCATTGGAAGCTGTCGCCGAAACCAACAAAGCGTCAGTCGTAAGCAAAATACTCAAAGGCGTCTTCATGGCAGAAATGGATCATCTGGAAAAAATAAGCGAACGCATTTTTCTGCTTGAAGGCGAAGCAACATATAAACCAGATCCACTTCCAGTAGTTGGAGATACGGCTCAGGAATTCTTAACACTAGATCACGCACTAGAAAGCACCACAATATCTTTATACCGACAAATTATCGCAGAAGCACTCAAACGTGGCGACACAACGACAAGACGCATGTTCGAAGACATAATACTCCAAGAAGAAGATCATTATTGGACCTTCGACGACTTTGTAAAATAAAAAACATCCTTTTCCTTCTTTTGTTAAAAAATAGGTAAAAACAAATTCCGAAAACTTAATTCCAAAGATTATGCAAAGTAGGTATGGCAGAGGCGAAGTAATGCCAGAAAAATATTTGCCTCGTTGTGTAAACTGCGGAAAATTTATCGACGATTGTTCCTGCGTTTGCCCTTACTGTGGAGAAAACGCAAAATGCACTTGCTGCATTGGAACCGATAAGGCATCTGGCGGCGGATAACCGTCAGAAAATGAAGAAAATTATTGGAAATGAAACAAATGGTAGTTGAAAGTATAAACTGGATGGCAGGCGGACCACAAGGAAGTGGAGTTGACTCAGCAGCCACTATATTCGGAAAAGCTTGTGGCTATGGCGGCTTATGGGTTTTTGGTAGAAGAGAATACCACTCGAACATCAAAACAATGCACAGCTACTTCCACCAACGTGTATCCAAACAGCCAACCCTTGCAAATATAAGCGATGTTAATTTACTCGCTTCTTTTGACGCTGAAACAATTGTAAGGCATATCGGCGAAGTCATGAATGAAGGCGGCATAATAGTCGATTCTCGCGACTTAGAAGTCAACGTCTTAACAGGAATACCTACATTTTCAGAAGAATACAAAAATCAAGTTCGCGATTTTCTAAAGGAAAATAATGTTGGAGAAACCATCAGTGACTTCTTAGATTACGCCAAAAAGAAAAACATTCAGATATATTCTGTCCCCTATATGGAGTTGCTTAAGCAAATTGGCGAAATCCTAAAAATAGAAAAAATAAGCACTCTTACGAAAATGATAAACGTCCTGACAATCGGCATATCATTTGCTTTATTAAAATATGACAAAGAACTCGTGGAAAAAGCAATAAAAACCACATTCCACGAAAAAATCGCCGAAATGAACATAACGGCTGTAGACCAAGCTTACGATTATGCTGAAAAAAACTTTAACGTCGACAATTTAAGATACAAACTTGAAAAACAAGACGTCAACGAACAAAGGATTTTTCTAACTGGTAACCAAGCGGTTGCAATGGGCAAAGTTCTAGGCGGCTGCAGAATCCAGACATATTATCCAATTACTCCAGCAGCAGATGAAAGCGAATATTTAGAATCTCATGAAATTCTGAAAACAAGAAAAGGAGAAAATGCAATAGTCGTGTTACAAACTGAAGATGAAATTGCAGCTGTAAATTCTGCTTCAGGCGCTTGCTTAACAGGTACGAGGGCCGCAACAAGCACATCAGGACCTGGTTTTTCTCTTATGGCTGAAGGCTTAGGCTGGGCTGGAAACAATGAAGTTCCTCTAGTAATAACTTACTATCAACGTGGCGGCCCCGCAACTGGCCAACCTACAAGGGACAGCCAACAAGATTTACGATTTGCAATGCATGCTGCTCATGGAGAATTTGCAAGGATAATTCTTGCTTCAGGCGACATCAAAGAATGCTTCTATGATGCTGCAGAAGTGTTTAATTTAGCTGAGAAATATCAGGTGCCTGTCATTCATTTACTTGATAAAGGCATGGCTAATTGCTCACAAACTTACCCAGTTTTCGACTACGCAAACATCAAAATAGACCGGGGCGAAATAGTCACCGAAAAAGAACTCGAAAGCCAAGAGTACAAACGTTTTAGATTCACAGAAACAGGTGTTTCTCCCCGAGCTTTTTTGGGCACAAAAAACGCTGTACATTGGTACAGTGGCGACGAACATAATGAAAGTGGTAACATAAATGAAGAACCCATTATTAGACGGAAAATGATGGAAAAACGAATGAAGAAGCTGGAATTAGTCGACAAAGAAGTTCCTTTGGATATGAAAGTAAACTTTTTTGGAGATCAAAATTCAGAAAACATTGTGGTTAGTTGGGGTTCGCCCAAAGGCGCCATAATCGAATCAATTAACCAATTAAAAGACGAAGGCTTCAGCATAGGATATGTCCAAGTTCGCATGATACATCCACTTCCCTCTGCCTATCTCAAACAGATCTTAAAGGGAAAAAAACGATTAATAGACATAGAAGAAAACATTACAGCCCAACTTGGGGGAATAATAACGCAGTACACTACAATCAAACCCAACTACTATATCCTCAAGTACACGGGAAGGCCATTTATGACAACCGAAGTATACCAAGCAATCAAAAAAGTATTAACTGATAATGCGCCAGAACGGCAGGTGTTGACGCTTGGCGCATAAACCTGCAGATTTCAAAACCAACGTCTACATGGACTGGTGTCCAGGTTGTGGAGATTTTGGAATTACAAGCGCACTTCAGATGGCTTTAGCTGAACTTGGACTTGAACCGCATCAAGTTGTAGTGGTTTCAGGCGTAGGTAATGCATCTAAAACGCCACATTTCATAAAAACCAACGGTGTCCATACGCTCCATGGAAGGCTCCTGCCGTTTGCTATGGGTATAAAGATTGCAAACCCTAATTTGGAGGTAATCGGCGTAGGCGGAGATGGTGATGGCCTCGGTATAGGGGCAGGTCACTTTGTCAATGCAGGTCGAAGAAACATAGATATGACCTACCTGCTTTACAACAACGGAGTTTACGGGTTAACTAAAGGACAGGCTTCCCCAACTCTTGGCCTCGGAATGAAAACTAAGTCTCTTACAAAACCCAACATAAACCAAGCTATTAACCCAGTTGCACTTGCTATAACCTCAGGCTACACCTTTGTAGCTAGAGCATACGCTTTCGATGTAATTCACCTCAAAAACATGATTAAACAGGGAATTCAACACAAAGGCTTAGCACTTATTGAATGTTTACAACCATGTCCAACATATAACGATATTAACACCAAAGAATGGTACTCTGGAGAAGACCGAAAAGATCCGCTGACAGGAAAACCACAACCTCGTCTCTACAAACTTGAAGACATAGGCTTTGACCCAGTAGTTCATCAATGTACTGAAGAATTCAAAAAGAAAGTAGCAGGAATGGAAAAAGCACAGGAATTCGAAGACAAAATCCCAGTCGGTATCTTTTACCAAAATGGGTTAGAACCCGCTTTCCAGGACCGCTTAACCGAACGAATACCTTTCTACATGCAGAATCCGCCGGCTAAACAACAGCTTAAAGACGAAAACAACGTATCCACGGCTGATTTGACCGAGTTTTTGGATGATTTAAAAACAAGTTAAGAAGGAATGCCTCGTATAGAGGCTTAAGAAGCCTTCCCTTTCTCCTATTTTCTCCTTTCTTCTCATTTCTCTACTTGCTGTCCAACACATATAAACCGCTATTATCAAAGTGGATATATGCCGATTTTTTATTGCGGCTGGTCCGTTTCCTCTTCGGCAAAGTAACAGTCTGCAGTGAATCTTGGGGTGCAGATGCAATGAAATATTAAATCGGTTTTTCCGATGTTAGTTATTTTTTGAGAAACGTCGGCTGGAATAACCACTACATCACCAGCAACTACTTCGGTTGGAGATCGCCAATTTTCACTTTGCCTCTACCTCGGGAAATAATGTATATTTCCGTTGCTCCTTTAAGGTGGTGTGCAACGGTTGTTACTCCATGTTTAACTCGAGCTCTTGCAATTGAAACTTGTTCATCACTGTAATTCTCATATAGAGAACATCGTTATGGAGTTTCGTATTCTTTTAAGGAGTTAGCTTTTACAATTTTTGACTTCATATATTCACTAAGGTTGTGTTTCGTATTTATCAAAGTTAAGGTAAGTAAAGGTGTATATCCTGTTTTAATTATATTTCTTGCGCAAGCCTTAACCTAACTAGTATTTACGAGAAAAACGGGCTTTTTACAGAAAAAGGTCAGTTTCTCAATTTTTTATTTTATTTTTTTTGTTTATTTTCTATGGAGTGGTTTTTGTCTTAATACATGATATTTCCGTTTTAATGTAAAAAGACCTTAAATACACGCTAACTATAGTGGTTTGATTAAGATTGTAACACTACATATATAGCAAAGCATGAGTATGTTGAATCTATGAGATGCCCCTACTGCAATTCGGAAAACTCCAAAACATTGGAAACACGCGACTCTCCAGAGAACACCACGCGAAGACGCAGAGAATGCATCAACTGCGCAAAACGCTACACTACCTACGAGTATCTAGAAACAGTAGAGCTTATGGTCAGGAAAAAAGACGGTGAGCTTCAACGCTTCGACGTAAACAAAATCATACGAGGCTTACAGAAAGCATGTGAGAAAAGACCTGTAACTATGACTCAAATCAACGAGTTAGCAGGCAAAGTACGACAGGATCTCATGCTAAAAGACGCTGAAGAAATTACGTCCCAAGAAATCGGGGATTTAATCATGAAGCATCTAAAAAACTTAGACCGCATCGCATACATTCGATTCGCTTCAGTTTACAAACAATTTGAAGAGCCTGAAGATTTCAGGCGGTTACTCCTTGAGGTGAAAAAATGAGGTTTGTATTAAAACGTGATAGTAAGTTAGAACCCTTTGATCAAGAACGAATAACAACCGCCATTTGGAAAGCGGTAAAAGCAGTAGGCGGAACAAACAACGATCAAGCAAAACGCATAAGCGACGAAGTAGTGGCTGAACTGCAAAAAACTTATGGCGACGATGGAGTACCCACCGTTGAAGAAGTTCAAGATGTCGTTGAAAAACGTTTAATTGAAAATGGACATGCCCAGACAGCTAAAGCCTACATCCTCTACAGAAAACAGCACACCGACATGCGTGAATTAGCTGCGCTGTTAAGCTCCTCAGATATGGTGGACCAGTATCTCGAGATTGAGGATTGGAGAGTAAAAGAAAACAGCAACATGAGCTATTCCCTGCAAGGATTAAACAATTATTTATCATCAACTGTAATAGCAAAATACTGGATTTCTAGAATTTATCCAGAAAATATTGCCGAAGCCCACTTTTCAGGTGACCTGCACATACATGACTTAGGTGTTTTAGGGCCTTACTGTGTAGGTTGGGATATAAGCGACCTACTGCTTTCAGGATTCGGCGGCGTCTCAGGAAAAATCGAAAGTAAACCTGCAAAACACTTCCGTACCGCATTAGGCCAAGTCGTAAACTTCTTCTACACACTTCAAGGTGAAGCAGCCGGAGCACAAGCATTTAGCAATTTCGATACATATCTTGCCCCATTCATACGATATGACCACTTAAATCAGCAAGAAATACTGCAAGCACTTCAAGAATTCTTCTTCAACATGAACGTGCCAACCCGCGTAGGTTTCCAGACTCCATTCACAAACTTAACTTTAGATTTGACTGTTCCAGATTTCATGAAAAACGAGGCAGTTCTTTTCAATGGAAAGGTAATGCAAGATACATACGGTGACATGACGAAGGAAATGGAAATGTTCAATTTAGCCTTCGCTGAAGTCATGCAGCAAGGAGATTCAAAGGGAAGAGTTTTCACGTTCCCAATTCCCACCTATAATATAACCCCAGATTTTGATTGGGGTTCATCTGTATCACAAGCTATCTTCGAAGTAACCGCCAAGTATGGTGTTCCTTACTTCTCAA